>JAZNWB010000001.1:0-3433 GCA_045593125.1 Congzhengia sp.
AAACATCCGTACATCCCGTATATACTTCTGAACTGTTGCGGCTGCTTTTTCGTTGGTTTGCAGAAACTCACGAAATTCTAAGATTTTTTCGTTTGTGATCTTCATCATCTATCATCTCCTTTCCTATTATTATTTTATCATTTTCTAAAAATATTTGTAATGTATAAAATAAACAAAAAAAGACTTGTTGCCTTGTGCAACAAGTCTTTTTTATTAGTCTTTATTTCTTTAATTTAATTGCTTCTTTTGCTTTTTTAACGATATTATCTGCAGTAAGTCCGTAGATTTCAAATAATTCATGGGGTTTACCACTCTGACCAAATACATCCTGTGTGCCGATTCTGAGCATTGGTACGGGTGCAAGTTCGCATAACACTTCTGCAACCGCACTTCCCAATCCACCGATAACATTGTGTTCCTCTGCAGTTACAATAGCACCTGTATCACGAGCCGCCTTTTCAATAATTTCACGGTCAATAGGCTTAATTGTAGCCATATTGATGACACGTGCAGAAATTCCTTCTTCTTTCAATTTTTCGGCAGCTGTCATTGCTTCAGGAACGAGCAAACCTGTTGCAATAATTGTAACGTCACTACCTTCAATCAATTCTACACCTTTACCGATTTCAAATTTATATGTATCACGATCAAAAATTTCAGGAACAGCTAAACGTCCAAAACGGAGATAAACAGGACCATCGTGCTTGATTGCAGCTTCTACTGCCAGAATTGACTCTGCTTTGTCTGCAGGGTTAATAATTACCATATTAGGAATGGTACGCATAATGCCAATATCCTCTAAACACTGGTGAGTTGCACCATCTTCGCCAACTGAAATACCTGCGTGTGTCGCACCGATTTTTACGTTTAAGTTGGGATAGCAGATACCGTTTCTGATTTGTTCAAAAGCTCTGCCTGCTGCAAACATAGCAAACGAGCTTGCAAAAACAATTTTTCCGCAGGAAGCTATACCTGCTGCAGTAGACATCATATTGCCCTCAGCAATTCCCGTATTAAAAAATCTTTCGGGGAATTTTTTTAAAAAAGTATCTGTTTTCGTTGACTTGGAAAGGTCCGCGTCCAATACTATAATATCATATTTTTCGCCAAATTCAGCTAATGCTAAACCGTAGGCTTCCCTTGTTGCTGATTTTGCCATTATGCTCCCTCCTTGATTCTTTCAATTTCTGCATCAATTTCAGCAATTGCGGCTTCATACTGCTCATCGTTAGGAGCTGATCCGTGCCATGATGGATTATTTTCCATAAATGATACACCCTTACCTTTGACACTGGAGAGTATTATCACTGTGGGCATTCCTTTTGTTTCTTTTGCCTGATTTATCGCATTAAGTAACGCATTAAAATCATGAGCATCACATACAATAACATTCCATCCAAATGCTTCGAATTTCTTATCTATGGGAAGAGGAGACATAACACTAGCGATATCGCCGTCAATCTGTAAACCATTAAAATCTACAAATGCGCATAAGTTATCAAGCTTATAGTGAGCAGCATACATTGCCGCCTCCCACACCTGACCTTCTTCCAACTCACCATCACCCAAGATTGTATAAACACGATAGTCGCGCTTGTCGATTTTACCAGCAAGAGCCATACCATTTGCAGCAGAAATACCCTGTCCTAACGAACCGCTTGACATATCAACACCAGGAATTCCCTTCATGTCAGGATGTCCCTGTAAGTAGCTACCTGTCTTTCTGAGTGTGGCAATATCCTCTTTCGGGAAATATCCACGTTCTGCCAAAATACCATAAAGTGCAGGAGCACAATGTCCCTTTGACAGCACAAATCTGTCACGGTCAGGATTTTTTGCCATCTCAGGCGATGTGTTCATTACTTCACAGTACAGAAGTGTTACCACATCTGCTATTGACAATGAACCACCGGGATGACCGGATGTTGCTGCATGCACTCCTGTAAGAATGTGTTTTCTTACATTAGCTGCAGTGAGTTTTAATTCTGTAAGTTTTTTGTTATCCAACAAAGTTACAGCCCCCTCTTTTTCTTTCGTTTTTTATTTTTATTATTTATATTCTTTTGTTGTATAGGATAGCTGACAAAGCCTTCGCCTTTAACCTGATGTGCCTGAGTTAAAATAATAAAGGCATCAGGATCTTTTGATTCGGTTATTTTTTCTAGTTTTTGAAGTTCAAACTTTTTTACAATACACATAAGCATGGTACGTTCACCCTTAGTGTACATACCAACGCTTTTAATACCTGTTACACCACGTTCTAAATTTTTCATTATTTCCGCGGCTATTTCATCGCTTTTATCAGAAATTATATATACCATTTTTGACACATTAAATCCTGAAATCACGTAATCCAAAACCCATGAGTTAAGAAATAGTGCCACAATTCCTGCAAGGAGCAACTCAGTATTTTTCAAAAATACCACACCTGACAGGATTATAATTATATCAAATATAAAGAACCATTTGCCTAAATCTATTGCAGGGACAAATTTATTTCCAATTGAAGCTAAGATATCTGTTCCTCCTGTGGTGGCTCCTGTCAAAAATATAAGCCCAAAGCCTATACCTAAAAGCACACCACCAAACAGTGCGGACATCAACACATTTTCAGTGAGAATAACATCTGTTGACACTGCATCCATAAAAAGCGAAAACACAAAAGCTCCATATAAGGATTTTATACCAAAGCTCTTTCCTAAAAATATTGCACCAGCAAAAAATAGTGGTATATTCATTAAAAGCACTGCAACACCAATCGGAAATCCGGTAAATTTATTGATAATGATTGCAATACCTGACACGCCGCCTGAAACAACCGCATGAGGTGCTAAAAACACGCTCACAGCAACCGCCGCAATCAGCGAGCCAATGGTAATAAGTGCGAAATCCTTTAACTGATTCAATATTTTTTTCACTAAACCACTCCCTGTTTGAGTGCCTTAGCTAAGTGTATCAAAAGCAAGATTTAAAATCTCAAGCAAGCGTTCTTCGTTTCCTTTTAAGTAAAGGTAACCAATCAACGTTTCTAATGCTGTAGCATGGCGGTAATCGGCCATATCTGCATTTTTGGGTACAGTGTGAATATTTGTATTTCTTCCCCGCTTATAGATTTCTATCTCCTCATCGGTTAAATTATCCATTATCCCGTGAGCAGCAGCAGCCTGTGCTTTTGCCTTGACATAGCCTACGGCAATTTTATGTAATTCATTTGCGGGGCGGTTTCCCTGTGCTAAAATCTTTGTTCTTACAAACATCTCATATACGCTGTCACCTAAAAACGCTAAGGTCAAAGGTGACAACGTGTTTATTTCGGGAATACTTTCTTTATCTAAAATTTTATTAATGTCCATTATTTTATCACTCTGATTTTTACACCCTGACGAGTATCAGCAACCTCAATACCCATTGCCTGTAATTCATCACGGATTTT
>JAZNWB010000002.1:0-11909 GCA_045593125.1 Congzhengia sp.
ACCATAGTAATTCCTGATGAAATACCGGGAATACTTAAAGGGAATATTACTTTTCTGAACACGTTGAATTTATTTGCACCCAAATCTTCTGCGGCGTTAATAATGGAGTAGTCCATTTTGGACATGACAGAATATATGGGTAATATCATAAATGGCAGGAAATTATAAACCATACCAAAGATTACCGCACCCTCGCCGTATAAAAATTGGATATATTCTTCGCTGCCTAAAATTCCTATAAATCGTAAAAACTGATTAATAAGGCCTTCATTTTCTAAAAGCGAGAGCCATGAATAGGTACGAAGGAGCAAATTCATCCACATGGGGATAACTATTAAAAACATCATAACGCTTTTGTGCTTTAAATCTTTGGAAGAAAGAATTAAAGCAGCGGGGTATCCTAAAATGATGCATATAACAGTACTGATAGCGGCGTAAAGAGCAGAACGTCCCAGTACTCCTAAATATAGAGGAGTGAAGAAACGTTTGAAATTTTCTAATGAGAAAACAAAACTTCCGTCTTCACCTACAACACTAAGACCATAAAATGCCACCATCAACATAGGAACCACTATAAATATCAGCGACCATACTATGTAAGGTACGGAATACCAGCGTCTGTTCATTACTTCACCTTCTTCATAATATGGATATCATTAGGATAAAAATCAAGGTACACTTTACTGCCTACAGGCTCCATAGTAGTAGAATGAACTATCCAGTCGTAGTCTGCAGCACTTATTCTCATCTCATAGTGAACACCTTTAAATACAACTGAATTGACAACGCCTTCAATTTTACCTTTTTCGTTGTCAAACTTAATGTCTTCAGGACGGATTACAACATCTACAAATTCGTAATCATCAAAGCCTTTGTCAAGACACTCAAAGGTTGTGCCTGCAAATTCAACTAAAAAGTCTCTCTGCATAATGCCGTCTATAATGTTACTTTCGCCGATGAAGCTTGCAACAAAGGCATTTTCGGGTTCATTATAAATATCAATAGGTGTGCCTTTTTGCTGAATTTTACCATTATTCATAACGATAATTTCATCAGACATAGTAAGGGCTTCTTCCTGGTCGTGAGTAACGTAAATAAAGGTAATGCCTAACTTTTTTTGGATTTTTTTAAGTTCTAACTGCATCTCCTGACGAAGTTTTAAGTCAAGGGCACCTAAGGGTTCGTCTAACAGTAGAACCTCAGGTTCGTTAACTAACGCTCTTGCTATGGCAATTCGTTGCTGCTGACCGCCTGAAAGAGAGTCTATGTTACGTTTTTCAAAACCGCTTAAATTAACGAGTTTTAAAACTTCACTTACTTTTTCTTTTATAATATTTTTGTCAATTTTCTTTATGGTTAACCCAAAAGCCACGTTGTCAAAAACGTTCATATGCGGAAAAAGAGCATATTTTTGAAATACAGTATTGAGACGTCTTTTATAAGGGGGAAGATTAGTAATATCTTCTCCGTCAAAAAGAATCTGACCATTATCAGGTGTTTCAAAACCACCAATCAAGCGGAGCATAGTAGTTTTGCCACAGCCGGAAGGACCTAATATGGTAACAAATTCGTGTCTTGCAATCTCAACGCTGAAATTTTCAAGAATATCCTCTTCACCAAAGCTTTTAGAAATGTTTTTAAGTTCAATGATAGCGTTGGACATTTATCACCCTCCTAAACTACGATTTATGTAAAAAATATGTCATAACAAAAATAAAAGCCGGAACACACATCGTTCTTATGCGTCCGACACCCCACATTTAAAAATATGCAAAACTGCATACAAAAAAATGAATTATTAACTTTGTACTTTCATTATAACATATTTTTTTGAAAATACAACATTTTTTTTGATTTTTTATGAACTTTTTTTGAATAAATATTCTAGACAAAAAATAAAAAATATTATATAATTAAAAAAGTTAAAGAAAAAATGCCGATTTGGCAGAAAGGCTAAGGACATACATTATGAACGAAAGAGTACACGTAATGACGCACCCGTTGATTTTGCACAAAATTTCAATGATTCGTGATGAGAAAACTACAGTTAAAGATTTTCGTGAATTAGTCTATGAAATTTCTCTTTTAATGGGTTACGAAGCAACCAGAGATTTATCTATGGTATCTCAGCCTGTAAAGACTCCCTTGGCTGAAACAACAGGTAAATTTATTGCAAAGCAAGTGGCACTTGTTCCTATTCTTCGGGCAGGATTAGGTATGGTTGATGCACTTATGAGTATCATTCCGGCAGCAAAAGTAGGTCATGTCGGTTTATATCGTGACCACGAAACATTAGAACCTAAAGAATACTACTGCAAGCTTCCGCCTGATATTAACGAAAGACAGGTGCTTGTTTTAGATCCTATGCTTGCAACAGGCGGTTCAGCTGCTGCAGCGATTGATTTTATAAAAAAACGTGGTGCAAAGCGAATTAAGCTTATGTGTATAATCGGAGCACCCGAGGGTGTTGAAGCTGTTATGAAGGCACATCCTGATATTGAACTTTTTATTGGCACAGTTGATGAAAAATTAAATGAAAAAGGCTATATCGTTCCAGGTCTTGGCGATGCGGGCGATAGACTTTTTGGTACAATTTAAGGAGAAAAAGAATGACTATTGAAACTTTAAGACAAGATATGG
This sequence comes from Congzhengia sp., assembly GCA_045593125.1. Lineage (GTDB taxonomy): Bacteria > Bacillota > Clostridia > UBA1381 > UBA9506 > Congzhengia. The sequence goes on from JAZNWB010000002.1 coordinate 2,641, forward strand.
TTGCAGCTATGAAAGCGAAAGACAAAGCAACAAAAGATGCTATTTCGTCGATTATTGCAGCAGTAAAGAAAGTAGCTATTGATGAAGGTGTAAGAGAAGATATTCCTGAAAGCCTTGTGGACAGAGTAATCTTAAAAGAATTAAAATCAATCAAAGAACAGATTGATACCTGCCCTGATGAAAGAGCAGAGCTCAAGGCGGAATATATCACAACATATTCAATTGTTGAAAAATACGCACCGAAGGTTTTATCAGAGGATGAAATAAAGGAAATAATCACAACTAAGTTTGCTGATGCTTTAGCAACAAAAAACAAAGGCCTTGTAATGAAGGCTGCTATGGGAGAATTAAACGGAAAAGCAGACGGCAAAATGATTAATCAGATAGTTTCTGAATTGTGTAAATAATAAAAAACAGGCTGAGAATTCAGCCTGTTTTTTATTATTCTGTTTCTTCAACTGTTTCTTCGAATTTTTCGTCCTGATTGAAAATTTCAACAAACTCTTCGCCGTTGATTTTTTCTTTTTCAAATAGAGCCTGCGCTACATTGTGAAGCTTTGTAATGTTATCAGTTAAAATCTTTGTGCAACGTTCGTATGCGTTATCAATAATAGATTTTACTTCAGTATCAATTTCAGCAGCAAGCTTTTCTGAATATTCGCGTCCTGATGAGTAGCTCATGCCAAGGAATACCTCATCGTTTTCAGAACGGAAGGATATAGGACCTATTGAGTCACTCATACCATATTTTGTAACCATGTCACGTGCTATTTTGCTTGCACGTTCGATATCGTTGGAAGCACCTGTTGATATATCATCAAGCACCAGTTTTTCTGCAACACGTCCCCCCAGTAAGCTTACAAGGTTGTCAAGCATGTCGTTCTTTGAAACGTAATTCTTATCATCGGTAGGCAACGAGAGGGTATATCCGCCAGCTCTGCCACGCTGTATGATTGAAACCTCGTGAACAGGATCGCAATGGGGAAGTATATGATGGATAATAGCATGACCTGCTTCGTGATATGCAACCAATTTTTTGTCTTTGTCGGTAACAACTTTAGAACGTTTTTCAGGACCTGCGATAACTTTTATAACAGAGTCTTCGATGTGCTGCATTCTGATTTTTTTCTCGCCTAAACGTGCAGCCAGTAGTGCCGCTTCATTCATGAGATTTTCAAGGTCGGCACCTGTAAAGCCAACTGTTGATTTTGCTACAACTGACAAGTCAACATCATCAGCCAAAGGCTTTGCACGTGAATGGACCTTTAATATTTCTTCACGGCCCTTAGAGTCCGGTGTGTTTACAACAATCTGTCTGTCAAAACGACCGGGACGAAGAAGTGCAGGGTCTAATATGTCAGGTCTGTTGGTTGCTGCCATAATGATAATTCCTTCGTTTGCACCAAAACCATCCATCTCAACGAGCAACTGGTTTAAAGTCTGTTCACGTTCATCGTGACCGCCGCCTAAACCTGCCCCACGATGACGACCAACAGCGTCAATTTCGTCTATAAAAATAATGCTTGGAGCATTCTTTTTTGCCTGATCAAATAAATCACGTACACGAGATGCGCCAACACCTACGAACATCTCAACAAAGTCAGAACCACTGATGGAGAAGAAGGGAACTTTAGCTTCACCGGCAACTGCTTTTGCGAGCAGAGTTTTACCTGTTCCGGGAGGTCCTACTAACAATATGCCCTTGGGAATACGTGCACCAAGTTCAATAAACTTTGAAGAATCACGCAGGAAGTCCACAATTTCTTCAAGTTCTTCTTTTTCTTCGTCTGCTCCTGCTACATCCTTGAATGTAACGCGTGTTTCGCCGCCCTGTGTCATTTTAGCTGTACTTTTACCAAATGACATAGCTTTTCCGCCGCCGCCTGACTGACGCATCATCAATATCCAGAAGAAAACAAATATGCCAATGGTGAGTAGGGTAGGTAAGAAAGATACCCACCATGGAAATTCTTCCGGAGCGGGAGTATCAAGTTTTAATGTTCCTTCGTCTAACTGTTGCTGAATTTCTGCTCCTGCATTAGCATATAAAATACTGATGGAAGGGATGTTGGCAACACGAAGATTTGAGTCAGGAGAAACAAGTTCTTCATTCAGGGAAATTGTTACTGTGCGGTCTTCAATTACCATTTCAGTAACGGAGCCTGATTTTATATAACTTAAAAGGTCAGAATAAAGAATTTGTTTTACACCGGGTTGGTAATTCAGTACACTGAAAATCAGAAATACGATTCCCAACAATATAACGTAAAACCATATTCCGCTAAAACCTCTTTTGCCCATTTTTTTCAAAAAGATTCACCTCTGTTGATTGTTTTACAGTTTAGTCTAACATATAGTATTTTAAAACACAATAGAACTTATGCAAAGTTCATTTAATGTTAATTATTTTGGTATACCTCGGGCTTTAAAACGCCGATATATGGAAGTTCGCGGTATTTTTCTGCATAGTCAAGACCATATCCTACTACAAATTCGTCGGGAATTTCAAAACCTTTGTAGTCTGCTTCAATATCACGTAAACGACGTGAAGGTTTATCCAATAAGCAACAAAGCTTTATGGATTTAGGTTTTCTTTCAGCAAAATGAGCCAAAAGGTTAGACAAGGTATTGCCTGTATCCAAAATATCCTCAACAATTAAAACATTTTTGCCTTCAAAGGGCATACCAGAATCTAGTTTGATTTTCAATGTTCCTGAGCTTGTAGCACTCGAACCATAGCTTGAAACGCACACCATATCAAAAGTAACAGGAAAATTTACTTCCCTTACTAAATCTGCATAAAAGGGAAGTGAACCTTTTAAAACACATACAAATATTACTTCTTCGCCTTTATAATCTTCGTTTAGTTGTGTTGCAATTTCTTTGACTTTTTGCTGAATTTCTTCTTGTGTAAATAAAACGTTTTTAAGGTCCTTATTCATCGATATTCTCCTTATGTAGACTTATTTTGATATAATTTTCGTTTTTTTGAGCCCTGAATTGCGGATCGTCACGCAAACCGCATAACCAGATTATCTTACCGTTGTATTCTAAAACAGGAAATTCCTCTTTAAGAAACGACGGAATTTTTTCGTCAATCAATACATCCTTAATTTTTTTTGTTCCGCAGTTTTTAAGAGATATTCTATCTCCCGACTTTCTGCTGCGTAAAATAAAATCATAAGTAAACGAATCTTTTTTTAAGTATATAGTATTTTTATTTCTAAAATTAACGCTACCCAAGCCTTCTGTTACTTCTAAGACAGAAGAAATTTCTTTGATATGGTAAACACCGGGTGAGTTTATGTTATATAGCATATCAGAACTATTATTCTTTTTTACAAAGAAAGCACATTTATGTTTTACATAAAACTCTAAATCCTTGCGGATAGTTACCGTAGTACCATTGGTTAGTCCTGCATAAATCAAATTACACAAATCGTTTGTAATATTTATATGTGCCAACTCAAAAACAGCTTTTTTGATTATTCTTTTAACAATGTAAGTATCTTCACATAACAAAGAGGAAACGCAAAAACTATGTACATATTCATCTTTAACAACTATGGATTCGTATGTTGAATTTACTTTTTTTTCAATAAAAGAATTAGCTTCACCAAAAAGTTCGATGTTTGATGACATTGTATTTATGAAATTTTCATTAAACTGTTTCTCAACAAAAGGAATGAGATTATGTCTTACTTTATTTCGTGAAAAGTCGTCTTCTAAATTTGTAGAATCGGTGACAAACCCAATACCTTTACACTTTAGATAGTCCTCAATTTCAGGACGAGTTAAACATAAAATGGGTCTTATAACATCACGGTCATTGTGTACAGGAATTCCTGACAGGCCTTTTATATCAGTCCCGCGCATGATTCTCATTAAAACAGTTTCAATGTTATCATTTTTGTTGTGTGCAGTAGCAATTTTATTGGCGCCCAGTGTTTGCATCAACTCTTTAAAAAAGTCGTAACGGACGATCCTGCCGGCTTCTTCACAGGAAAGTTTAGATGTATCGGCAAATGCCTTTACATCCGTTCTTTTGCAGTAGAAAGGAATTTTTGAGTTTTTAGAGAGCTTTTCCACAAAAAGTTCGTCCCTGTCTGATTCCGTGCTACGCAATTGGTGATTTACGTGAGCAACATATAATGTCAATGAAAGTTCTTCACGTAATTCTTTTAAAATTTCCAACATACATACAGAATCAGCTCCGCCGGAAACTGCACATATAACAGCATCGCCGGATTTTAGCAAATTATGCCTTATTATATAATTTAAAACTTTATTTTTAGTATCCATATCTAAACCTGCTTTTGAGTTTAGTGTGATGTATCCGCTTCCACAAACCTTGTATATTGTCCCTGGAACGCCAAATCAATAGTACGCAAAGAACCGCTTCTGTTTTTGGCAATGTTAAGCTTTACAGCACTTCTGTTTTCAGGGTCTTTATCGTCGCGGTACAAAAACATTACAATATCTGCATCTTGCTCAATAGAACCCGATTCACGTAAGTCAGAAAGCTTGGGACTTGAGTCATCGCTACGTTTTTCTGAAGCACGTGAAAGCTGCGAAAGAGTAAGTATTGGCACATCAAGCTCTTTTGCAAGAATCTTTAATGAACGGGACATATCTGCAACTTCCTGCTGTCTGCTTTCTGTACGGTCACCCTGCATTAATTGTAAATAGTCAATTACAATGAGACCTAAACCATGTTCAGCCTTTAATCTTCTGCAGGCAGCTCGTATATCAGATATCTTTATTGCGGTTTTTTCGCTTATGTATATAGGAGCTCTTCCTAAAGAATTTAATGCAAGAGCTATCTTTTCCCAATCATCGTCGTCTAATTCACCTGAACTTAAATGCCCGTTATCAATACCCATTTCTGAGCTCATAATTCTTGTAACAAGCTGAGTTGCAGACATTTCCAAACTGAATATTGCGACAGGTACATTGCCGTTTATTGCTGCTTTTGCAGCAATGTTTAAAGCAAAACTTGTTTTACCCACACTGGGACGTGCAGCAAGTATTATAAGGTCTGATTTCTGAAGACCATTAAGTGTTCTGTCGAGAGTAGGTATTCCTGTGGGAACCCCCGTAAGTTCGCCTTTGTTATTGTAAATTGCAGTCAGATTTTCGTGTGTATCAATCAATACGTCTCTAATATGACGCATACTGTTGTTTTTGTTATCAAGGGCGTCAAATATTAATTTACCCGCAATATCTGCAACGTCTCCTGCATTTGCAGCGGCATCCAAACTCTGGTCTTTGATTTTCTGGGCTACATCTGCAAGTCTGCGACGTAAAGACTTTTCACGTATAATACCTATATGTTGTTCAATATTTGCAGTAGTCGGCAGAGTAGAGGCAAGGTACGATAAATATTGAATACCACCGACTGCCTCAAGTGTTGACTGTGTGGTTAATTCATCTGATACTGTTACCAAATCTATAGGCACATTTCGGTTAAACAAAGAGAGCATAGCTGCAAATATTTTTTTATTTGCTTCTATGTAAAAATCATTCTCTGTTAAAAATTCAAAGGCCGTAGTAACGCACTCACGATTGAGAAGCATTGAGCCTAGTACGGACTGTTCTGCCTCTTTATTGTGCGGCATGGCACTTTGTATTAAAATTTCATTCTGAATATCCATTGGCGGACAGTCCTTTCATTTGTTTATAAGGGAAGTACTTCAACTTTAACTGTAGCAGTTATTCCGGGATATACCTTAACAACCGCTTCCGTTGTTCCTAGGGTTTTAATGCTTTCTAACTGCAATTTTTTCTTATCAACTTCTAAGTGGAGCTGCTGCTTAATTTCATTGGCAACGTCTTGTGCTGTAATTGAACCAAAAAGCTTTCCGTTTTCGCCTGATTTTGCTTTAAATGTTACTTTTTTGCCTTCTAAATTATCAGCTAATTCGCGTGCTCTCATTTCTTCCTGATTTTTATGGAATTGTGCAGCACTTTTTTTACCTTCCAATTCGTTTATAGCAGATTTATCTGCAACGATAGCAAGACCTTTAGGAAGTAAAAAGTTTTTTGCGTATCCGTCTGAAGCGTTTATTAAATCGCCTTTTTTACCCTGACCTTTCACATCGGCTTTTAAAATTACTTTCATGTGTATTTACCTCATTTCATGATTAGTTTGCGTTTTCAATATAATAGTTATCAACTGCTTCTATTAACATATCTTTTGCATCAGAACTTGAAATATTTTCAATCTGTGCACCAGCAATTGTAAGATGACCGCCGCCGCCTAATTTTTCAAGGATTACCTGAACATTGATTTCGCCAAGAGAACGACCGCTGATGCTTACGTTATTGCCTGTCTGTAAAATAACAAATGATGCAATAATCCCTTTAATATTTAAGAGTTCGTCGGCAGCTTGAGCCATAACTGTGTGCGTTATATCGCTATTATTGGGAGCAATGCTTATAGCAATATTGTTCCTTATAATTTCAGCGTTTTTGATAATTTCGGAACGCTTGATATAGGTTTGTAAATCCTGTTGAAAAACAGTTTTTACAGCAATTGTATCAACGCCCTGCTTACGCAGAAACGATGCAGCCTCAAATGTTCTTACACCTGTTTTAAAAGTAAAGTTTTTAGTATCTACCACGATTCCTGAGTAAAGAGCTTCTGCCTCAAATTTTGTAAGTGACATTTTGTTTGATGTGTACTGCAAGATTTCAGTCACCATTTCACAGGCAGACGAAGCATACGGCTCGTGATAAACTAAAGCAGGATGCTCCACAAAATCTGTATTTCTTCTGTGATGGTCGATTACAACAACCTGTTTTGTATTTTCGAGAAGAGATGGATCTTCAAGCAAAGAAACCTTGTGAGTATCAACCAGTATAACGAGTGTGTTCTGTGTAATCATATCTTTTGCCGATTCGTTGCTTATCACAAGACCATTGTAGTCTTCTGTATTCCCAAGTTTTGATAAAAAATTTGCTACCGTTTTATCATATGTTTCCATTGCAATTGTCATTGGAGTGTTATGAATTCGACAAATCCTAAGTAAACCAAACGCAGCACCAACGCCATCTATATCAGCATTTTTATGTGTCAATACAACAACGTTTTCGGCGTTATTAATAAGACCTGACAATGCAAAACTCACAACACGTGCTTTAACACGTGTGCTTTTTTCGTGTTCTTTATTAGCACTGCCGTAAAAACGGAACTGTTCGTTATCTTTGATTACTGCCTGATCACCGCCTCGACCTAATGCCATATTAAGAGCGTTTCTCGCAAAATAGTCATTTTCAGGTAGTGTAGCACCATTTAATCCGATACCTACACTGATTGAAGCGGGGATGGTGTTGTTAGCATTTATTTCTCTGATTTTAGCAAGAACATCAAACTTGTTTTTTATAAAACTTTCTAAATATCTATATTCGAAAGTAATAAAATACTTGTCTTTTTCGTATTTTAGCAAGATACCATTGTTTTCTACTGCCCAATCATTTATAACCTTATATACCTCTGCCTGAAGCTGGGGAACTGAAGACGACGGGGTAGAGTCCATAAGCTCGTCGTAGTTATCTACTGTAACAAAGCATGAAAAAACCTTTTCTGCTATGTATTTTTTGCGTAGTTCAGACATTTCTGTTACATCGTCTAAGTATACAAGTGTAATTGCTTTATCTGTATCTCCTGCCGGTTGAGGAGTGTTGCAGATTGCTTTATATATCTTGTTTTCGAGCTTTAATTCGCAAACAGAACCGTTGTTGTTTTCAGAGGACAACAGTGAAATATTAAAATCAGCGAATAAATCCTGTATTTTACACTCGCTGAGACTTTTGTCAGGAAAAATATCACGGAATTGAGTGTTGTACCAAAGGATTACGCCCGTAGAGTCCAAGAGCACAATTGGTAAAGGAAAAGATAGCAAACTGTCGTTACTGTTATTGGCACTTAAAGTTACCTTTTCAATCATTGTGTTAATTTTCTTTTTTGATAAATGCTTAAACATCAGATTAAGCGAAAAAATCACAACAGAAAGCACCAACTGAATTATTCCTAACCAATAGTGGCTGCTCATAAGCATAAGTATACCTAAAACTACAAATGCTAAAACATAAAGCTCGTTTGCGATATAAAATTTTTCTGTTTTTTTGTTATTCATAAATAAACACTCCAAATGAACGAATTATTTGGTTAATCTGTTCCTGTAATCAAAGCACCCATCCATTGCACCGAGAATACTGAGCATTATAAAGGGTATTCCAATAATAGAAAGCGATGCAAATATCAAAAATATAAGCACTAAACGTCTTAATAGTGTATTTTTCATTTTATTCTTTAATATGAAGTCAACATATGAGAGTCCAAAAATAAAGAACACAAATGAAGCAACTGTTATTACATTTGCAAGTGCATCGCTGAAATAACTGCCTTGTGGCATTAAAAAGCTTATCAGTGAAAGTATAAGGTATGTTACACTGATAGATTTATCAGCATGAAAATCTGAAAAACATAAGTATTTATTTATATCAGATTTTGTGATTTTAAGTATTTTTTTGAAAAACAAGAAGTACCACAGTCCAAAAACTATTCCGATTATGATAATAAGACTTGGCATAAACTTCATAAACACATCTAGTAGTGTAGACACAATAGTTTTAAAGTCCGCCTGTGTAATCTGTGATTCATATATGGTATATAGAGATTCCATAGAAGAGGCGATAATGGTTCTCAAATTTTCGCCTGTACCCGAAAACTTTATATTGAATATCATAAAAAGCGAATAAACAGCAGCTAGCATACCCACTATTTTAAATTCTGATAATTTTAGGTTATATCCTATTCCGAGAGTGATACCGTAAAGAATTACTTCAAATCCCAAACTGATGCCCGACAAAATATTTTGTGAAAATAATGAGTAAATCATCACGACAAAAGCACACACGACACTTACAAATGTGTAGTGGTGTTTTGTTACAGTATATCCCAGTAAAGCAACCGAAATTGCTTGAAATATCAGTGAAAAAACACCTAAAAGCAATACAGTACCTAATGAGAAAAGTGCTGTTAATATTAATATTATTGCGTAACTTTTAAACTTGTTTTTAATCAATGAAAAGACTCCTGCTCATAATATCGTAACCTATATTTTAACATAATAATTTTAAAATATCAACAGTAAAATTAAATTAATGTAACAAGGGCATTTTTTCTTGATTTTTGGGATTAAATCTGTTATAATATATATGTTTTGGACGCTTGGTGTATTAAGATGTAAGAGATAAGCACCAAA
>JAZNWB010000003.1:0-4044 GCA_045593125.1 Congzhengia sp.
CTTGCAAAAATTCTCCCAATACTTATATGCAAACATACTATTTCCTCTTATTTATTTAAAGTTTCTCTGATTTTAGTAGATGAAATTCCGTCAGTATGAGGCAAATATACTACACCCTGAGCACCTTCACGCTTCATGTACTCATCTACCTTTTCGAAAACTTCGCTGCCCTTCCAGTCATCGCCCACAAACATCACGTCAAACTTATGGTTTTTAAACGCCTCGATTTTATCGCGATTTTCCTGGGGAACCACACAATCTACATACTTAATAGCCTCTATTATAGCCTTTCTTTCCTTGTAAGGTATTACAGGAACCTTGTTCTTATATTCCTTTACCAATTCATCAGTAGAAACAGCAACAATCAAATATTCGCATTGCTCTTTCGCCCTTTTTAGGATATTAAGATGTCCAACATGAAACAAATCATATACACCAGCGGTGTAGCCTACTTTATACTTTTTATTCATCAGCTTTAGCCTCCGTATTTCTTGCAAACTTTTTAAATACCCAGCCACGAATCTTATTGGGCATAAGCACCTGTAACACTAATCGCTGTGAAACATTGATAACAAACCTCGGAAAACTTATTATTTTGTTTTTTAGCATAAATCCCTGAAGTTTTGCTTCACTTTTAAAATATTTTACTCCGCCACGACGCATATACATTTCTTCGCCTACCCGAACATTAACCAATGTTTCAGGCAAGTTTTTAAACTTCATATTATTCATTGCCATTCTCAACCACAAATAATAGTCCTCTTCACAAAACCAGTCTATGTATCCTCCTGATGAATCAACTGAAGTTTTTTTGAACATTACAGTCATCTGATTCATAGGGCAACGCTTTTTCATATATTCTTTGATTTCTCCGTCCTCTATGGGAACATTTCTCACTCCGACAATATTTTTGACATCGCCAATAAATTCTGTTATCTGTCCTCCTACGATATCAAGCTCTGGATCTTCTTTAAACTCCTGAATTTGCTTTTCAAACCTTTGGGGAACACATATATCATCAGCATCCATCAGTGCCACAATATCATGTTTGCAGTTTCTTAAACCTTCACGGCGGGCATTGCCATGTCCCACATTTTTTTCTAATCTTATTACGTTTAATATGGCACTTCCCGACTGATACTTTTCTATAATGTTATTCGTTTCCTCACTTACAGGTCCATCTACCACGAGTACCACTTCATCAGGCAGAAGCGTCTGCATAAATATGCTTTTTAATGACGTATCAAAATGCTCAGGATTGTCCCCCATATAAACACACATTGATACTGAAAAGTTTTCTTTCATTTTGCACCTACCTGTTACAATTCCCTTGACATCTGCATCGTTGTATTGTAATGCGCCTGCGTTATCTTATTGGACTTAAGCAAATAATCGCCTAAATCTTCTGCTGTGTCCATACCGTCCTGATTTATTCCGTCTTTTTTGACAAAAGCCGTCCATACTGTCATAAAGACGATTTTTGCATCACCAATAAAGGTAATGCCATTATCTATGTACTGTAAATCGTAGTCAAGCTTTTCTTCCCATGTAATCCCGTTTCTTCCTTTTATCTGGGCAAGACCGGATAACCCAGGTCTTACTGAATGGCGTCTTCTTTGCTCCGGTGTCATAAATACCATATCGCGTATTAGTTGAGGTCGGGGGCCTATTACACTCATATCACCAAAAAGAATATTGAATGCCTCAGGAAGTTCATCTAAGCTTGTACTGCGCAAAAACTTTCCGAATTTAGTAAGCCTTATATCATCAGGTAACAATTCTCCATCCTCTCCACGCTCATCAGTCATGGTGCGGAATTTATATAAAGTAAATATTTTTTCGTCCCTGCCCGGGCGTTTTTGTTTGAAAATTACAGGGCTTCCCAGTTTAACACGCACAAGTATCGCAACGATGATATATAACCACGAAAATACGATGATTGCAAGCAACGCACAAATAATATCTACTATTCTTTTGAAGATTTTTTTATACATAATATGTACCTCAAAAACAAGATTTTATTGCATCTATAACGTAATTTTGCTCATCATCTGTCATTTTGATATCACTTGGCAAACACAATCCTCTTTTGAATATATCCTCATCAACAGGAGTATCTTCTACATACACAAAATCACAATCAGAAAATACAGGTTGCATGTGCATCGGTTTCCATATGGGTCTTGTTTCTATATTTTTTTCATTGAGTTTTGCCATAATATCCATTGGATTAACGTCACAATTTTCATCTATAAGCATACACGAAAGCCAGAAATTAGGAGTTGTACCTTCCATATACGGATTCATTTTTACAGGCAAGTCCTTTAAGCCTTCTTCATATCTTTTATAGATTTTTTCTTTTAATTCGCGGTGTTCCTCCAAATGCAATAACTGTCCTCTGCCAATACCTGCAACAACGTTCGACATACGATAGTTATAGCCTATTTCCTCATGTTGATACCAGGGTGCTTTTTCCCTTGACTGAGTAGACCAGAAAAATGCTTTTTCTCGGTCCTCCTCACTTTCTGTAATAAGCATACCACCACCGGAAGTTGTTATGATTTTATTTCCGTTAAAGCTAATTACATTGTATTTACCGAAAGTTCCGCACTCCTGATTATGATATGTAGCAGACAAAGCTTCTGCTGCATCCTCGATTAAAATAGCTCCGTGCTTTTTGCATACTGCTAAAATTTCATCCATTTTGGCAGGAACTCCGTAAAGATGCGCCAAAACGACAACCTTAGCCTCAGGATATTTTGAAAATGCCTTTTCTAACGCTTCGGGGTCCATATTCCATGTATCACGTTCTGAATCTATAAATACCTGCTTTCCGCCTTCGTAGGAAACAGGATTTACCGTCGCGGCAAAAGTCATATCAGAACACAGAACAACGTCGCCCGCTTTTACTCCTGCTAATTTTACTGCAAGATGCAGTGCTGCGGTACCCGAACACAGTGCCAATGTGCTGAACTTATCTGCTTTTCCCTGACAAAGATACTCTGCCATTTCTGTTTCAAAGCTATCGCAGTTAAACCCCAAAGGAGCTATCCAATTTTTTTCAAACGCCTCGTGTATAAAGCCGATTTCTTCTCCATGCATCGTAGGTGTTGAAAGTTGAATTCTCTTATCTAACACACACATCTCTTCTTTCACCCTTTGAATTTAGAACACACCAAAGGTTATTATATAATAATTGTACCCTAACAGAACAAAATAGTCAAGGATTATTCTATGAGTTCTAACACATCGTCCTCATACTCAAAACCGTGACGTTCAACATTTGTGTAGCTTTCAGGAACGTCCCCTATAATCACTGTAGATGCAACTGGAACAGTTGTTTTTATAGTTTGGTCGGTGCGGATTGTGGGCATAAGAACCGAGATTCCCACAGATACCTCAGCGCATACCTCAAAGACAGTCTGATTTATACCTGCTGAGTAAAATCTGGTTGTAAGCTCCGCAGTGGCATTTCCGTAAGGTTTTATATCTATGGGAATATCAGGCCCCATACCGTACAACACATCAATGCCCGACAAAGTTCCTGCAGGGATTGATATTTTTTCTTTAGATATACCTGATATTGCATCACCTATTCCTAATGCCATATCCGCACTGTGCTTGCTTATTTTGGTTAAATTATTCTCAACAGAAGTAACATTCCCTTCTGCTGAATATGTAAAACGGGCAAAATCCGAATAGGAAACATCTTCAGGTAAAGTATGTGCTATCGCCTCGTTTATTGTTGTGAGTGCTATCTCCTTTGCTCTGGATTTAGCCATCTTGGTAACGGAACTGCGGAGAGCAAAAAAGCTTAATAGCAAAATAAATAAAATAACTATAATAACTACAACAATAACAAAAAACAGCACTTTCCTTTTTACTTTCACGGAATTAATATACCTTCTGCTGCCTAACCGCATAAATGCCTCCAAAAATAAAAACAGTTCATTGCATTGTATGCAATAAACTGTTTTTGTGTTATATCATTTGTAACAGGCGATTATTTACTTCAACTAAGAACTCCTCTGTTCCTACTTTCTT
>JAZNWB010000004.1:0-6663 GCA_045593125.1 Congzhengia sp.
ATTCAGATTGGAACAAAAACACTTTTTATGAACGGAGAGGCAGTTGAGCTTGATGTTCCTGCAAAAATCATTGGCGACAGAACAATGGTTCCTCTTCGCGTGATTAGCGAAACTTTAAAATATAATGTTGAATGGATTGCAGAAACAAGAGAAATTAAAATAACCAAATAATTAAAACGCCCTGAATTCAGGGCGTTTAATTTTTTATTTCTAATGTACCCGGCGTTACTTTGCATTTTAAAAATAAAACCTCAACGCCGTTTTTCTTTGCCTCATTAAAGACTTTTTCAAATTCGGGGTGAGTTTTGCCGTTTGGCAGAACTTCATTTATCCCCTCCATTTGAATAACAAAGGCTACGGCGCAACGAAAGCCTTCCTTTTTTGCCTTTATAAGCTCTTTTAAGTGCTTTACGCCTCGTTCTGTTGGTGCATCGGGGAAATACCCCACTCCGTCAATCTCTAAAGTGCATCCTTTAACCTCTAAAAGATACTTTTCATTATCCTTTTCCATATAAAAGTCAAATCTTGAATTTCCGTAGGTAAACTCCGGCTTGATATATGAAAAACCTTGGGTCTTGAGCCATTCGTGCACAACTTTATTTGGCGCCTGACTGTCAATATTAACAAGCCCCAAACCCTCTTTATAAACCGCTATTAAGTCATATTTTGTTTTTCTCGCGGGGTTATCCGAAACCTCTAAAATGACCTCAGAGCCGGGCAACAATAGCTCTTTGCACCGCCCCGTGTTCTTAACGTGAACAATCTCGGTTTTCCCCTCAATTTCCACCTCGGCAATAAAGCGGTTAGGGCGCTTTATAAATTTTCCCGAAATGATGTTTTTGTATTTCATAGTATCACCTTAAATAAATATTAACATTGACAGAACGAGTTGTCAACACGACAATTTAAGGTTTTTCAAAAAAAGATGAGGAGTGGACAAATGGAGTCCGAAGGCGTATATAGATACGCCGAGAGGCGACAGTTGTTCGCAGTTTAAAGGCATATATAAAAAAGAACTCCGAAAAATCAGAGTTCTTTCCTTGCTTATTTTAATATAAGTATTTCTTGCCTTTAAACGGTCATCGCTTTTTTTGAAAACCGATTTATTTGCAAGCTTCTTCGATTGCAACCGCTACAGCAACAGTCATACCAACCATGGGGTTGTTACCTGCGCCGATTAAGCCCATCATTTCAACGTGAGCAGGAACTGAAGATGAGCCTGCAAACTGAGCGTCAGAGTGCATACGACCCATTGTGTCTGTCATACCGTAAGAAGCGGGGCCTGCAGCCATATTGTCGGGGTGAAGTGTTCTTCCTGTACCGCCGCCTGATGCAACTGAGAAGTATTTTTTACCCTGTTCGATACATTCTTTTTTGTATGTACCTGCAACGGGGTGCTGGAAACGTGTGGGGTTGGTTGAGTTACCTGTGATAGAAACGTCAACGCCCTCTAAGTGCATAATTGCAACGCCTTCACGAACATCGTCGCAGCCGTAGCAACGTACCTTTGCACGTTCACCGTTTGAGTAAGCTGTTTCTTTAACAACTTCAACTTTACCTGTATAGTAATCAAATTTTGTCTGAACATATGTAAAGCCGTTAATTCTTGAGATAATCTGAGCTGCGTCTTTACCAAGACCGTTTAAGATAACTCTTAAGTCTTCTTTACGAGCTTTGTTAGCAGAACGTGCTAAACCGATAGCACCTTCAGCAGCAGCGAAAGATTCGTGACCTGCTAAGAATGCGAAACATTTTGTTTCTTCACGAAGAAGCATAGCTCCTAAATTACCGTGGCCAAGACCAACTTTTCTGTCGTCAGCAACTGAGCCGGGGATACAGAAAGACTGAAGTCCCACACCGATTTTTTCAGCAGCGTCAGCAGCTTTTGTGCAGCCGTCTTTGATTGCGATTGCAGCACCTACAATGTATGCCCAGCAAGCGTTTTCAAAGCAGATAGGCTGAATGCTTTTAACTAAATTATAAACATCAATACCCTTATCATCGCAGATTTTCTTAGCTTCTTCAATTGAAGAGATGCCGTGTTTATTAAGCTCTGCGTTAATCTGGTCTATTCTTCTTTCATAACTTTCAAATAAAGCCATTTACTTTTACCTCCCTTATTATTCGTGGCGCGGGTCGAGCAGTTTTGCCGCATCGTCAACTCTGCCGTACTGACCGCTTGCTTTTTCTAAAGCTTCGTTTGCGTCCATACCTTTTGCAATCATTTCCATCATTCTGCCTAAGTGAACGAATTTGTAACCGATAATTTCGTTGTTTTCGTCAACTGCGATTTTTGTGATGTAACCTTCTGCAAGTTCCAAGTATCTGGGACCTTTGTCTAATGTTGCATAGGTTGTACCAACCTGTGAACGAAGACCTTTACCTAAATCCTCTAAGCCTGCGCCGATAGGAAGACCGTCTTCTGAGAAAGCCGTCTGAGTTCTTCCGTAAACAATCTGGAGGAATAATTCTCTCATAGCTGTGTTAATAGCGTCACAAACCAAGTCTGTGTTTAAAGCTTCTAAAATTGTTTTACCAACCAAGATTTCAGACGCCATAGCAGCAGAGTGTGTCATACCTGAGCAGCCTACTGTTTCAACTAAGGCTTCCTGAATGATACCTTCTTTAACGTTTAATGTAAGTTTGCAGGTTCCCTGCTGGGGTGCACACCAGCCAATACCGTGGGTTAAGCCGGAAATGTCTTTAACTTCTTTAGCCTGTGTCCATTTACCTTCTTGAGGAATGGGGGCAGGACCGTGATATGCGCCTTTGGTTAAGGGGCACATATTTTCAACTTCTGATGAATACTTCATATGTATTCCGCTCCTTTCAAGTATTTATTTAAATTTTTATAAACATTATTAACCTTTTAGAGTATACCACAAAATGAAAAATTTGTCAAACAATCTAAGTTATTTTTATTAAATATTGATTTTTCCATCATTTGGTGATATAATCTAAAACATTACACTAATATACATACAATCGGTGCTTGCGCTGTTTATGAATTCAGGAGGTTAACATGACAAAAAAACTTCTATCAATTTGTATTTCAATTATTATGATATTGGGCTTAATGCCTTCCGCTTTTACTACAACAGCAGTTTTTGTTGCACCAAGCGGCGTTACAACGATTAAAGCAGAAGATTACCCAACTGCTTCGCTTTATAACCCGGACGGCACATTTAACAGAAAAGTTACAGGTGTAAGCAATCCCAGCTATGGCGTAGCCAGCACCGGAGAAACAGGTATGATTTACTTTAACGTGGCGGATACAGATAATAATACAACAACAAAACACTATGTTGATTGGACTGTTTCTGTAAATGTTGAAAGTGCAGGTACATATAGAGCCACATTTAAAGTTTCAGGCGGAACAGGAAATTATTCATCCCGTAAAGAAGCTATAGTTAACGGCAATGTGGTTGGACAGGTAACAAGTGGCAACTGGAAATCACTTGAAACAATTACAGCCGACGTGGATCTTAGCGCAGGAGCAAACGAAGTTGGTATCAGGGGCAGTGCAAGAAATGACGGTAACGTTGACTTTGAGGTTAAAAGCATTGAGCTTGAGAAAATAGGGGACATTTACAGGCCCACTTACACATTTATAAGCCACGACGGAACTATAATAAAAACCGATACTGTTGAGAACGGAACAGAAATTATTCCGCCCGATTTCATCCCCACAAAGCCTTCAACAGCGCAATACACTTATACCTTTGCCGGTTGGGACGGATTCACGGAAGGTATGACCATTACAGACGATATTACATTCACCGCTATATTTACGGAGACTGTAAACAAATATACCTACACTTTTAAGGATGCCGACGATACTGTAATAAAAACTGATACCGTTGACTACGGAACAACAATTGTTGCACCCAAGTTCAGCGATTATGAAGAATATTACAATTTATCGTGGCAAGGTTATACGGAAGGTATGATATTGACAGGCGACTGTGAATTTACCGCAGTTTACACCTACAAAACATACAATATAATTATTCCCAATGGTGATATTATAGGCGTTACTTATAACAGCAACTACTCATTACCTGAAGAAACGAGTGCCGACGATGAATACACCTTTATGGGTTACTACACAGAGCCGGACGGCAAGGGCACAAGGCTCACCGACGGCGAAGGTAACAGTCTGGATGTTTATAATACAACGGGCGACATCTATGCTTATCCTTATCATCTTTCCATATATATGGATAAAATAGCCTTGTCAGCGACACAGTCCGCAGGTGTCGGCACAACAAATCTTACTTACCATGTTAAACTTGCAACAAATGAAGATGTTCAGTATCTTACCCTTGCAATAAAATACCCTGAAGATTTGATTCTTAATAACATCATAAATAAGGACTTTGTAGAAATTTCTAAAGACTCAAACGAAACAAAAGACGGTTATACATACCTTTATATTACAGGTATCTACAGTTACTCAGGCAGTATGCCCGTAAATGAAACGATAAATCCCTTCGATCTGGTGTTCGACATAGCAGAAACTGCAACCGTAGGTAACAAAACAATTGAGTTTTTCGAAGATGCGGTACTTTATGGCGATGCCGATTATATAATTGAAGAAAAGATAAACTCTTCTCTTACAGTTACCGGCAAAAAGGCAGAAAGTATTACGATTTCAGGCCCTGACAGCATTGATGCAAAAACTAAGTTTGTGGCAGATGTTTTGCCTTGGAACACGAGTGATAAGTCAGTAGAGTGGTCGGTTGACGATGAAACGGTGGCAACAATCTCAGAAGACGGAACTTTAACACCTGTTACAAACGGAACAGTCGTAATTACAGCAAAAACCAAAGATGGCAGCAACCTAACAGCCACAAAAACTGTAAACATTACTGCATATGCAAAACTCGATACCCTGGATTACGACATAGGTGTTAGCGAGTGTATGTTCGACCCCGAAATAAGAACGTTTACCATTTGTGTTTCAAGTAATGCTACTTCAATTACCCTTACACCTACCTTCACTAACGGCTCGCTAAGTCCTAATATTGAAGGCACAGGCATCTGGATTAATGGAAGAGGCAAATCTTTCGACCTTGCCGGCGAAATAACTACAATATATATTACAAGAAAAGGCATCGATAACACAAACAATGGCATATACACGATTACAGTAATAAAAACTGATACTCCTATGGTAAAAGCCTCAGTATCACACGACGGCAAGACTTTCACCGTTAGAGCAATAAACGTTGAAACAGGAAGCAAGGTTATCCTGGGACTTTACTCTGGTAAAAATCGATTAAGCGACATTCAGTATGCAGATTACAACTCAAAATACGTTACATTTACATCAAGTAAAGCGTATGACACAGCAAAAGTTCTTTTCTGGAAGAGCTTCGAAACAATTAAACCCGTTATAAGCACAACTGTTTTAGAAAATAACTAAAGAATGCCGCATCAGAAGATGCGGCTTTCTTTTTTATAGTTTTTTTAAAAAAAGTATTGACAAGCGAAGAAAATTAGTGTAAAATAAACCAGGTGTTTAGGTTTAAAGCTTTACACCCTTAAGCTTCTAAGGGAAATTTGAGGTGAAATTATGGGAAAAGATTTGAACATAACCGTTTTGCTTGACTTTTACGGAGAGTTACTCACCGAAAATCAGGCAAAGGTTTTAGACCTTTATTACAACGAGGATTTATCTTTGGCAGAGATTGCAGAGCCTTTGGGAATAACCCGTCAAGGCGTTCGCGATTCGATAAAGCGCGGCGAAAAGCAGCTTTACGATTTGGAAGATGCTTTGGGTCTGGCTCAGCGATTTAAAGACTTAAAGAGCGAGATTTCCTCGATTAATGAAATGTTTACAGAGCTTAAAGAGTATGTTGATACTTTTATTCACTCCGACAAGCTCTCAAAAGCTACAGACCAGATTTCACAAAGGCTAAGCGATATAGGCGACAAGCTTTAATCCTCAAAACGAAGGGAGTGTTTTATTTTGGCATTTGAAAATCTTTCAGAAAAGCTAAGTTCCGCCCTAAAAAAGCTGAAAGGCAAGGGCGTAGTAACTGAAAAAGATATTAAAGAATCAATGCGCGAAATAAAGCTTGCACTCTTAGAGGCCGATGTTAACTACAAGGTAGTTAAAGATTTTATTTCAAAGGTTTCAGAACGCTGCGTTGGGGCTGATGTTTTAGAAAGCTTAACCCCAGGTCAGCAGATTATAAAAATTGTAAATGACGAGCTTACCTCACTCATGGGTGGCGGAAATTCAAGGATTGAATTTGGCAGTAAAACCCCCGCCGTTGTTTTGATGGCAGGTCTTCAGGGTGCAGGTAAAACAACATTTTGCGCAAAGCTTGCAGGGTTTATGCGAAAGAAGCATAACAAACGCCCCCTGCTCGTTGCCTGTGATATTTACCGCCCGGCAGCTATCAAGCAGCTTGAGGTTGTTGGAAAACAGCTTGACATTCCCGTTTTTCAGATGGGAACAGAGAAAAAAGCCGTTGACATTGCTAAAGCTGCAATTGAGCACGCGAAATCCCACGGCAATGATTTTGTTATTATAGATACTGCAGGTCGACTTCATATTGACGACGATTTGATGCAGGAACTTGAAGATGTTAAAAGCGCAGTTAACCCCGACGAAATTCTTCTTGTTATTGACGCAATGACAGGTCAGGATGC
>JAZNWB010000005.1:0-21580 GCA_045593125.1 Congzhengia sp.
CTGCTGCAACATCCGCGTCGGCTTCCTCTAAAACAATATCGCATATGCCTCTTAAAGATGTAAATATATCGGACATTTTCTGTCCTGCATAAGTTTTTGATGCAAGCATCGTGATTTCGACGTCTTTGTGTGAGCAAAGAAGTCTTACAAGCTCTGCACCTGCATAACCTGTTGCACCTAAAACACCAGCTCTTATCATAATTTTACTTCCCTTCAAAATAATATGTGAATTATTATACAATAAAATGTATAAAAATGCAATACGTATTTATAATAAAATTTGTGTTTAAAAAAACCTTTATTTGTCTATAATGTGCAGTGTAACACAAAAGGGGCGTGAAATCAATATGAAAAGAAAATTTTTTTTGCGGTGTATAATTGGTGTATTCTTAGCGGTAGTGCTTGTGGTCGGAGTGTGTGAGCAGGTCATGGGAGATATATCAGGTGGAGTAGTGCGGTTGCATATTATTGCAAACAGCGATACTGAGTATGACCAGAGTGTAAAGCTTGCAGTCCGTGATAGCATTATTGCGGCGCAAAAAAGGATTTTTCCTGACGGAGTTCCCAAAAATCTTACCTACGAGCAAAGAGAGTTACTTACTCAGGCAGCAGAGGGTGTGTTGAGAAATAAAGGCGTGGGGTATGGTGCAACGGTTGAAACGGGTAAATTTTATTTTCCTACAAAAAAGTATGAAAATATCACTCTGCCTGCAGGTGAATACGATGCGGTGCGTGTGGTTCTTGGGGAAGGTGCAGGCCAGAACTGGTGGTGCGTGATGTATCCTCCGCTTTGTTTCACTGATTGTGCGGTAGGGAGTATGGGAGAAAAAAGCAAAGATATTTTAAAGGAAGAAATGGGTAAAACTGCATACGAAATAGTATCGGAAAAGAGCTTTCGCACAGTTCCTGCTTTAAAGATTTTAGAGCTGTGGGGAAAGGTTAAAAAATAGGGGAAATTTTTGTAACATAAGTGAAATATAAGTTTAATAAATCAATATTTTGGAAAATATAAAAAGTTGCATACAATAGGTTGTATAAAACCTTGAAAACGGCGTGATATAAGGCTTTTTGGCAAGCTATATATATCGTCGTTTTTCTTTTTTACAAGATTAAAACCACACTATATTTTGTATATTACAGTTATATTTCAAAAAAATTAAAAAAATTGAAAAAAAGGGTTGCAAAATTAACTTCAATGGTTTATAATGTTATTAAAGTGGTTGAAAGTGGAGTAAAAAGGATGAAAGGAGGCCGCATAAAATGTTTTTTGGTGAATATCAGCATACGTTAGATGCCAAGGGCAGAATGTTTGTACCCGCTAAGTTTCGTGATGAGCTTGGGGATAAGTTTATAGTTACTATCGGCCTCGACAGATGTCTTTTTGTATTTCCTATGGATACATTCATGGTTTACAAGGAAAAGCTCGATGCAATTTCACTTGCCAACCGCGATGCAAGAGAATTTACACGATTCTTCTTTGCGGGGGCTTGCGAGTGTGAGATTGACAAGCAGGGAAGAATAATGCTTCCTGCGAAGCTTCGTCAGTATGCAAAACTCGAAAAAGATGCAACTGTAGTCGGAGTTTCGGGTCGTGTGGAAATCTGGGACAGAACATCTTGGGAGTCAACTCACAGTATTGAAAACTTCAGTCCTGATGAATTTTCAGAAAAAATGGAGCTTTTAGGCTTCTAAACCGGAGGGCGACATGGAATTTCATCACATCTCAGTTCTTCTGAATGAAACGGTAGACGGGTTAAATATTAATCCCGATGGTATATATGTTGACGGCACCATGGGTGGTGGCGGTCACAGCAGAGAAATATTAAAACGGCTCAATCAGGGGAAGTTAATCGGCTTTGACCGTGATATTACGGCGATTAACGTTTGTCGTGAAAGACTTTCAGAATTTGGTGAGCGTGTAGAATTTGTAAACAGAAACTTTTTTGAAATAAAAGATGTACTCAGTGAAATGGGTATAGAAAGCATTGACGGTGCGGTGCTAGACCTTGGCGTTTCATCTTATCAGCTTGATACGGCAAGTCGTGGCTTTTCCTATCAACACGACGCACCCTTGGATATGCGTATGAATGAATCAGACCCTGTGTCAGCGAAAGATATTGTAAATAGCTATTCCGAAGAGCAGTTAGCGGACATTATATGGCGTTACGGCGAGGACAGATGGTCAAAGCGTATTGCGAAATTTATTGTAGCAGAACGTGAAAAGGAAGAAATACTTACAACGGGAAGACTTGTTGACATTATAAAGAAAGCGGTCCCCAAAGGTGCAAGGCAGGATGGCCCGCATCCTGCCAAGAGGACCTTCCAGGCAATACGAATTGAGGTAAATTCAGAGCTTGCAGGGTTAGAACAGGCGGTTCGTGATTTTATAGACGTGTTAGCGTCAGGTGGCAGGTTGTCCATAATCACATTCCATTCCTTAGAGGACAGAATTGTGAAAAATGTATTTGCAGAAATGGCTCGTGGGTGCACCTGCCCGCCGGAAATTCCCATATGTATATGTGGTAAGAAGTCATCGGGTAAGGTGATAACGAAAAAAGGAATTGCTGCGAGCGATGAAGAACTTGAAAACAATCCAAGAGCAAGAAGTGCTCATTTGAGAATATTTGAGAAAAAATAGCTTTTAGGGAGGGCAAATATGAGAGAAAATAATCTTGCATATGACAGAGAGTACAAAGATATACCGGACAGTCCCTTACTTAAAAATATGACAAATCAACGTACAGCAGGTGGAGTTATGATTAAGGCAGGAAAAAATAAAAAAATAAAAGTTAATAGTCCTGCCGAAGGTAGTCGTTCTACGGTGGCAAAAGCGAGAAGAAACACCGTTCTTTCTGTTGTGTTACTATCTGCAATGGCATTTTTGGTATTATTCCGTGGACTTATGATTACATCAGGCTATGAAAAGCTTGAAGCAAAAAACGCAGAACTTGAACAGGTTATTTCAGAAAATCAGAAAATACAGTTTAAAATTGACCAGATGCTGGATTTGAAAAACATAGAAAATATAGCAAAAAACACTTACAATATGGGTGAGCCCACAAAGGCACAGACCATATACATAAATCTTGACCAGACAGAGGAAGTTAAAAAGGTTCGCGAGAGTAGCGGAATATTTCAGGCAATAAAAGACTTTTTCGGCGGGATAGTGGAATATTTTGCCTGATAAAAAAATAAGCATTTATAGAGAAAATTCAGTAGTGTGAGAGTATTACTTTCACACTTACTTTTGTAAAAAGAGAAAATTTTAGCAAAACATGGAAGGAGAGAGAAACGTGGCTATTAACACTCCCAAAAGCAGTTTAAGGAAGAGAATATCATATGTTTACGTTATGTTTTTACTGCTTTTTTGCATACTTGGTCTGTGGATAGCAAAAATTAACATAATAGACGGCGAAAAGCTTCGTACAGGAGCTATTGAGCAGCAGACAAGAGATTATCAGGTTTCTTCTCCCAGAGGTACAATATATGACAGAAATGGAAAAGCACTGGCGATTAGCTCCAGCGCTGAAACAATTTCTGTCAGTCCTGCACAGATTGCAGAAAAAGTAAAGAAAAATAAGTACAACGTAGATGACATTGCAACAAAGCTTGCAGAAATTTTAGAGCTTGATGTTGAAGAACTGAAGAAAAAGCTTACAAAGAAAAACAGTGACGGCATATATCTTGCGGATGTTGAAATTGCGTCTAAGGTTGAGCCTGAAATTGCAGACGAGGTAAGAGCATTAAATCTTACAGGCGTATATTTCAAAGAAGATACGAAAAGATACTATCCTTTAGGAACCTTTGCCTCCCACGTTATAGGCTACGTAGGTAAGGACAATCAAGGACTTGGCGGTATTGAGATGGTTTATGACTCAGAGCTTTCAGGCATCCCGGGGCGAGTTGTAACTCTTAAAAACGCTCAGGGTACAGATATGCCATTCCAGGAGGAACGCCATATTGACTCAGAAAAAGGCTTGAATGTTGTATTGACATTAGACGAAACAATTCAACATTTTGCAGAAAAACACTTGGAAGATGCTTATCGCGAATCACAGGCAAGACAGGGTGCTGCCTGTATCGTAATGGATGTAAATACGGCAGAAATTCTTGCTATGGCAACTCAGCCTAATTATGATTTAAATAATCCTAATCAGATTACAGATAAAAGCGTTTTAGAATATTTAGAAACCCTAGAAACTGACGAAGAATACAACGAAGCCGTTGCTGCGGCACGTAATAAAATGTGGCGAAATAAAGCGGTTGTTGATTCATACGAGCCAGGTTCCTGCTTTAAGATTATGACTATGTCCATGGCGTTTGAGGAGGGTGTGGTAACACCTGAGGATCATTTCTTCTGTCCTGGCTACAAGGTAGTAGAGGACAGAAAAATCAAGTGTGCAGAAAAATCAGGACACGGTGCACAGACCTTCCGTGACGGAGTAAAGAACTCCTGTAACCCTGTATTTATTGAAGTTGGTCAGCGTGTAGGTATAGATGCTTTTAAAAAATATTTTAAAGCCTTTGGATTCCGTGATAAAACAGGCTTTGACCTTCCGGGTGAGGCAAGCGGTGTGTTTTATACAGATGAGCAGTTCAATGTAGTTGAACTTGCTACTGCATCCTTTGGTCAGGGACCTAAAATCACACCTTTGCAGTTGATTACCGCAGTTTCGGCCGTTGCAAACGGTGGAAATCTTATGAAACCCCACCTTGTAAAGCAGTTTACAAACGAGCAGGGTACAGTAATCAAAAAGGTACAGCCTACAGTTGTAAGGCAGATTGTTTCAAAGGAAACGTCAGAAATAGTTTGTGAGCTTTTGGAAAATGCCGTTACCAATGGTTCAGGTCAGAATGCTTATATCAAGGGTTACCGTGTAGCAGGTAAAACAGGTACATCAGAAAAGCTTCCCCGTGGTAGTCAAAAATATACAGCTTCTTTTGTGGGTTTCGCACCTGCAAATGACCCGAAGGTTGCGTGTTTAGTTGTAATTGACGAGCCTGTAGGCGGCTACTACGGCGGTCAGATTGCAGCACCTGCAGTAGGTAGAATTTTAGAGGACACATTAAAGTATTTAGGCGTAGAGCCCCAGTACACAGAAAAAGAAAAAACAACCATAGATGTAGATGTTCCCGACGTTACAGAGTTAGAACTTGCGATAGCCAAGAAACGTCTTAACGATTTGGGATTAAAATATACAATTATTGGTGGCGGCGAAAAAGTTGTACGTCAAATGCCACTGGAAAATGCTACTGTAAACAGCGGTTCTGTTGTGGTGCTTTACACAGAAAATGTAGAAAACCAGATGGTAACAGTACCTGACGTTAAGGGAAAATCGCTTGCGAGAGTAAAATCAACGCTCACATCAGCAGGTCTAAATTTGAGTATTGTAGGTGCAGGTGCCACAGGCTCAACGTCAGAGAGTACAATAGCAGAGAGTCAGACGCCTCAAGCCGGAGAGCAGGTTCCTCAGGGAACAGTTATAAAGGTTGAATTCAGGTTCCAGGATGTTGAGGGAAGTGCAAACTAAACGAGGGGTAAATCAAATGAAATTATCGTGCCTGATAGAAGGTCTTAACGTTACAAGAATTTCGGGTAATGCCGAAATTGAAATATCTGATATATGCTATGATTCCCGCAAAGCTGTAAGGGGTTCTGTCTTTGTGTGCATTGTAGGATATGAAACAGATGGTCATAAGTATATAGATAAAGCGCTTTCATCAGGTGCTTTAGCATTAGTTGTACAGGAGGGAAGTGAGCTTCCCGAAATTCCCGAGGGTGTTACAGTTGTCTATTCTGATAACACAAGAAAAATGCTTGCGGGAATGGCAGCGGCGTATTTCGGCCATCCCGAGAAGAATCTTAAGGTTATTGGCGTAACAGGTACAAACGGAAAAACAACTGTTACCACTTTGATTAAATCAATTTTAGAATTTGAAGAAAAGAGTGTTGCCCTAATCGGCACAAACGCAAACATAATAAACGGAAGAGTGTTACCTACTGAACGTACAACTCCTGAATCATACGAGCTTTACGAACTTTTTGCCGAAATGGTAAAAGAGGGCGTGGAGTACGTAATTATGGAGGTCTCATCTCACTCCTTATACCTTGACAGAGTGTATGGAATTGAGTTTTTGGTAGGAGCGTTTACAAATCTTACGCAGGACCATCTTGATTTTCATAAAACTATGGAAAATTACAAAGAAGCAAAAGGTATGCTTTTTGATGTGAGTAAATCAGGGTGTATAAACATTGATGATGCAGCAGGCATGGAGTATGCACAAAGCTGCAAATGTCCTGTAATTACCTATGGCGTTGATAATGACGCGGCGATGCGTGCATCAGATATTAAAATTTCTGCCCGCGGTGTTATTTTTAATGTATCCTACGAAGGCAAAAGCTATAAGGTGCGTCTTGGTATTCCAGGTAAGTTTTCTGTATATAATGCATTAACTGCACTTTCCTGTGTGGTAACTGCAGGAATATCTATTGAACGTGCAATTGAGGCACTTACATTTGCAAAGGGCGTTATGGGCAGGTGCGAAACAGTATATACAAAAACAGATTACACAGTTATTATAGATTATGCTCACACTCCTGATGGGTTAGAAAACATCATTTCAACCGTCCGTGAATTTTGCGAGGGCAGGGTGATTACACTTTTTGGTTGTGGCGGTGACCGTGACCGCACAAAGCGTCCCATTATGGGGAAAGTTGCTGCAACGCTTTCAGATTTTTGTGTTGTGACATCAGATAACCCCAGAACAGAAAACCCCGCAGTAATCATCGAAGATATTATGGCAGGCGTAAAGGAAACTGATTGTGAGTACACAGTTATCGAAAACAGGCGTGAAGCCATAAAGTATGCACTCTCGGTGGCAAAACGTGGCGACTGCATAATTTTAGCAGGCAAAGGTCATGAAACATACCAGATTATAGGTAAAGAAAAAAATCACTTCGACGAACGTGAAGTAATCGAAGAATGTTTAAAGGAATTAAACAGTTAAGAGGTGGACTATGTTACCCTTAAAAGTTACAGAAATTATAAAGGCAACAGGCGGAAAGCTTGTTTGTGGTGAAATGACAGGTATTGTGACATCCATTACCACAGACAGTCGTAAGGCAGAAACAGGTTCTTTGTTTGCGGCAATCTGTGGAGAGCGTGCTGATGGTCACGATTTTATAGACGATGTTTTCGAAAAAGGTGCGGTTTGCGTTTTATCTGAAAAGGAGATAATTGCAGATGGTGCTGTAATTGTTGTAGAAAACACAGTGGCGGCTTTAGGTGCAATTGCAAAGCTCATTATGGAAAAACTATGTATTCCCGTTGTAGGCATAACAGGAAGTGTAGGGAAAACTACCACACGTGATATGACATATTCTGTTGTAAGCAAGCTCTTTAACACTTTAAAAAACGAAGGTAACTTAAACAATGAGCTTGGCGTACCGCTGACAGTATTTCGTGCAGATGGGGATACTGAGGCCGCTGTTATGGAAATGGGTATGGACAATTTCGGAGAAATTGACAGGTTGTCTTCTATTGTTACCCCTACAGTTTCAGTTATTACAAATATAGGAATGTCACATATTGAAAGACTTGGTTCACAGGAAAATATTTACCTTGCGAAGTCTGAAATATTTAAAAATACAAGGTCCAATGGTACAGTTGTATTAAACGGCGATGACCAGATACTTATGTCCCACAAGGGAGAAATTGCACAGAACGTGGTGACAGTAGGCGTAAAAAATCAGAATGCTGACCTTGTGGCATACGATATAGTATCGACAGAATCAAGTGTTTCCTTTAATGTTAAGGGAATGGAAAGAGAATTCACTGTGACGTTGCCTGTGCCGGGTGAGCACAATGTATTAAATGCTCTCCTGGCTTCAGCAGTAGGGATTGTTTTTGATATACCATCTGCATTGATTGCAGAGGCTTTGTCTGATTTTTCTATGACAAAAATGAGAATGGACATCATACATGGGGAAAGTCTCACTATTATTAATGACTGCTACAATGCAGCACCTGATTCTGTGCGTGCAGCCCTAAACGTTCTTGGAAAGTATCATGAACGAAAAGTAGCAATTTTAGGTGATATCAAAGCTTTGGGAGAATACTCCTATCAGGCACACAGAGATTTGGGATTTGATGTTGTAAAAAGCGGTATAGATGTGCTTTTTACAATCGGTTCTCAGGCAGCACACATAGCCCAGGGAGCACAGGAGTACGGTATGGACAGCAGCTGCATTTTCTCTGTGGATACAATTGATGAGGCACAAGCAGAGCTTGCGAATTTAATCAAAGTAAATGATGTTGTTCTGGTAAAAGCGTCACGTGCTATGGCATTAGAGCGTGTGACAGAATTTTTAAAGAGTAATTTTTAATACTGAAGAGGGGCATAGATTATGGCTGGTGCAATACTTACAGGCGGGGGAATTTCACTTTTAATATGTGTTATCTTAGTACCCCTTTTAATTCCCGTTTTAAGAAGGTTAAAATTTGGTCAGGAAATAAGAGAAGAAGGTCCTGCGTGGCATGCAAAAAAAAGCGGAACACCAACAATGGGCGGTATCGCTATAGCTGCAGCGGTAGTGGTGGCGATGATAATAACAGGAATTTTATTTAGATTTGATGTAAATTCTGTTATTTGTCTGAGTCTTGGTGCTCTCCTTTATGGTGCGGTAGGTTATGCTGATGACCATATAAAAGTAATTAATAAAAGAAATTTAGGGCTAACGTCTGCACAAAAATTTACGGCACAGCTCGTAGTTTCAGTTTTGGTAACCGTATTTAGTGTATATTCAGGCGTTATTGATACCCAAATTATAATTCCGTTTATCAAGCAACCTGTTGACTTGGGAATATTTACAGTAATTTTAATCGTTTTTGTTCAGCTTGCAGTGGTAAACAGTGCAAACTTAACCGACGGCTTGGACGGTCTTGCTACCTCTGTGACGTTAGTAGTTGCAGCATTTTTAGCAATCTGTGCAGTAAAGCTTGGAAATACAGTTGTTGCAGTATTTATGTCAATTGTTGCAGCGGCTTGTCTTGGATTTTTGTTCTTTAATGCAAACCCTGCAAAAATCTTCATGGGTGATACAGGTTCACTCTTTTTGGGCGGATGTGTCGCTTTAGGTGCTATAATGCTTAAACTCCCCCTGATTTTAATAATTGCTGCAGGTGTTTATCTTTGTGAGACCTTGTCAGTAATTTTACAGGTGGCATCATATAAACTGACAGGCAAAAGAATTTTTAAAATGAGTCCTATTCATCATCATTTTGAAATGTGTGGACTTAACGAAAGACAGATTGTTCTTTTGTTTTCATTAGCTTCTGCAATTCTTTGTATTGTGAGCTATTATATGTTTTTTAATTAATTAAGGAGGTGCCGAAAATGGCAGAACGTACTCAGGTAAGAAAAGTGAAAAATACGTCAAGTCAGCGTGCTGTCAGAAGAAGAGTAGGCATCGACAGAGGCTTTCTGGCAACTGTAATAATGCTCGTTGTCATTGGTCTTATTATGCTTTTTTCTGCAAGTTATCCCGACGCCAGCTATCGTGAGGGTGACGGGCTTAAATACATAAAGAGTCAGGCGATTTTTGCAGTCTTAGGATTTATAGGAATGTTTGTAATGTCAAAAATTGATTACAGACTCTATAAAAAGTTATTAAAACCTATTATGCTGGTTATATTCGCACTATTGGGTATTGTTTTGCTGATGCCTGCACAACAGGGTGCACGTCGCTGGATACCGTTGCCTTTTTTGACGGTGCAGCCCTCTGAATTTGCAAAGCTTGCGGTAATTATGTATTGTGCGGCAGTTTTTGCAGATGCCAAGGAAAAAATGAAGGATTTAAGATATTTATTTAAGCATGGTCTTGTTGTGGCTGCGGTTTTAGGACTTCTGCTGTTAGAACCACACTTCAGCGTATGTCTTATTATCTGTTCCGTTGTAGCAGTTATGCTTTTAGTTGGCGGATTTCCCCCGAGGCTTTTCTGGGGTGTGGTAATTGTTGCAGTGCCTATTGTTGTTGCGGTTGCATTTGGAGCTGATTATCGTGCAGACAGACTTACGGCTTACTGGAATCCCTTTGACCCTGCAATTTATAAAACTACAGGCTGGCAGATAGCTCAGTCCCTTTATGCTATCGGTTCAGGTGGCTTGTTCGGTCTTGGTTTTGGTAACTCAAGACAGAAATATATGTATGTATCAGAACCTCATAACGATACAATATTTGCTATTGTATGTGAAGAACTTGGAATGATTGGTGCGTTTATTATAATTGCATTGTTTTGTTTCTTAATCTGGCGTGGAATAAAAATTGCCATGGATGCACCCGATAGCTTCGGTGCGTTGCTTGTTACGGGAATTATGACATTGGTAGGCGTTCAGGTATTTTTAAATATTGCCGTTGTTACAAAGCTCATACCTGCCACAGGTATTCCGTTGCCTTTCTTTTCAGCAGGCGGTACGGCACTCATCACTCTGATGGCAGAAATGGGAATTGTACTTAATGTATCTACACACAAAAGGCAGTCGGTAAGCATAAGATAGCGAGGATATAACGTGAAAAATCACGTTAAGCCTCCGGCGGAATTTATTGCACCGCCGAGATTTTCCACCTAAATGGTGCAAAACGGCGATGTGCAAAATTTCCATTATACGCCTTATCTGCCCGCGGTAAAGCGTAGGTGTATTTAATTTACTGTTTGTGGGCAGAAAGGCTATGGAAATTTAATGAAAATTCTGATTTCGGGCGGAGGTACTGCAGGTCATATCAATCCTGCTATTGCCATCGCAAAAAGAATGAAAAGAGAATATAACGCCGAAATCCTCTTTATTGGCAGGCAGAAAGGTATGGAAAATGACCTTGTGCAAAAAGAGGGTTTTGACATAAAATATATTGAGGTTGAAGGACTCATAAGAAGTCTTTCGCCGAAAAATATCAAAGTTTTGATAAAATATATTACTGCAATACAAAAGGCTAAAAAAATAATCCGTGAATTTGCACCTGATGTGGTTGTAGGAACAGGCGGATTTGTGTGTGCACCTGTTATGACAGCGGCAAATGCACTCCATATTCCGACTCTGATTCACGAGCAGAATGTATTTCCCGGTATGACTGTTAAAATGTCAGCAAGCTTTGTAAATGTAGTAGCAACAAGCTTTGAGGATATGAAAAAATATGTGTCCGAAAAAGTTGCAAAAAAGTGCATTTTAACAGGAAATCCCTTAAGAGAGAACCTTTTCGATTTAACATATGATGATGCCCGTAAAAAGCTTGGCATAGGCGATGAAACATTCATTGTGACAGTTGGAGGTTCTTTGGGGGCTAAAACTATAAATAACGCTCTGTGTGAAATCGTAAATAACTGTACACAGGAAAACATCAAGATTTTAGGCGGTACAGGAGAGCGTTTTTACAATGAGGTAATGGAGAATATAGACAAAGAAAAGCTTACAGAAAATGTTTCTGTAGTGCCTTATATTTACAACATGAATGAGGTGCTCCCTGCAGCAGACTTAATTGTTGCACGCTCAGGTGCTGTAACTGTTTCAGAGCTCGCAGCATTAGGCAGACCTGCAATACTTATTCCATCACCTAATGTTACTCACAACCATCAGGAATACAACGCAAGGTCGGTTTCTTCCCGTGGCGGTGCGGTTTTAATTTGTGAAAGAGATTTAAAAGAAGGTTTAGTTGCAGAAACTGTAAATAAATTACTGGAAAATCCCCAGAAACTAAAGGAAATGTCAGAGTGTGCGCTCGCGTTGGCTATTGCTGACGGAACGAAGAGGATTTGTGACATTGTAGCAGAACTTTCACAAAAGTAACCAAAACTCAAAGTACGCATAATATGGTAATGAATTTTACATTACGGAGGTGCGTATTTTGGGGAAAATAGTAGTCCGTGGTGGCAAGCCTCTTACGGGTGAGGTTGCGATACACGGAGCAAAAAATGCAGTTCTTCCCATTTTGGCGGCAACGGTTGTGGTGGGAGGAGTACATATTATAGAAAATTGTCCCGAACTTTCAGATGTTTCTACCACCGTAGAAATATTAAAGGAATTGGGGGCAAAAGTTACACGTTGCGGTGACAAGTTGACCATAGATACAACGTGCGAATTGTCCTATTATATACCAGAAAAGCTCATGAGAAAGCTTCGGTCATCAATTATTTTTATGGGGGCAGTTCTTGCAAGAAACAAAAAAGCTAAAATTTCATCCCCCGGCGGTTGTGAACTGGGACCGAGACCTATTGACTTACATATTAAAGCACTAAGAGAATTGGGTGCAAAAATAACCGAAGAACACGGATACCTTGTGTGCTCAGCAGACAGCCTTTTGGGTAAGGAAATTCACCTTGATATTCCCAGTGTAGGTGCAACAGAAAATGCGATGCTTTTAGCGGTAGCAGCAGAAGGTACTACTGTTATACAAAATGCGGCAAGAGAACCTGAAATCGAAGATTTGGCACTTTTTTTAAACAAAATGGGAGCGCATGTTTCGGGTGCGGGTACATCTACTGTGACAGTAGTGGGTGGAAAAAAGCTCACAGCGGCACAACACAGGGTTATGCCCGACAGAATAGTAGCTGCCACATACCTTTGTGCGGCGGCTGCAACCGGTGGCGAGATTATAGTGCGGAATGTGTGTCCTGAACATCTTTCTGCAGTTTTGGCGGTGTTATCTGACTGTGGTTGTATGATACAAAAAGGCAATAACTATATCAGGCTTTGTGCACCGAAAACTCTGCTTTCAGTAAGCTCCATAAAAACAATGCCGTATCCGGGATTTCCAACTGATGCACAGTCGTTGTTTTTAGCCATGCTTTCAAAAAGCAAGGGAACTACAATAATTTCAGAAACTATATTTGAAAGCAGATTTTGCGTGGCAGCAGAATTGTGCCGTATGGGCGCAAAAATTTCTGTGGATAGTCGTGTGGCTGTGGTGCAGGGAGTAGACAACTTATATGGTGCCTGCGTCAGTGCCGCAGACTTAAGAGGCGGGGCGGCCTTAGTGGTTGCGGCCTTGGGAGCTTCGGGTAAAACAGAAATAAATTCACCCCATTATATTTACAGAGGTTACGAAAACCTTGAAGAAAATCTCAAAACTTTAGGTGCAGATATTGCATACGAGGAGTAGTGATATAAATGCAAAAGAAAAAGCTTACAAGCAGTGAAATGTACAAGAAAAAAATGAAAACAAGAAGAATTATAGCATTATCGGTACTAGTGTTGGTTATTGTTCTTTGCCTCTGCTTGTTCACGCCCATTTTTGGTGTTACAGAAATTTCCGTTAATGGCAACTTAAATGTTGCAGCGGCGGATATCATCGGTACAAGCGGAATTGAAAAAGGCGAAAATATCTTTAGAATAAACACAAAAAAAGCGGAGCGTGCCTTAAAAGAAATTTCTTACGTGGCAGACGCAGAAGTAAAGAGAAAATTTCCTGCGAAAGTTGTTATAGAAATAACCGAATCAAAAGCAGATGTAATCTATGATATGCCCACTGAGTTTATTGTTACGACAATCGAGGGCAGAGTATTGCAAAAAACAACAGATGTTACAGAAATTCCTGCCCCTATTGTAAGGGGAATAACGGTATCTTCTGCAGAGCCTGCAGGCTATATTTCAACCAAAAATCCCGAAGCAACAGGTGTAAATTTTGAATATATTAAATGCTTTTACGACAGTAACTACTGGTCGGAAATCAACGTGTTTGATGTGACAGATAAGTCCAACTTTATGATGATTATGCGTTCAGGAATGAGGGTGACCTTTGGTGAAATTGAAACCACTGAGGGGCTTGCACGAAAAATTAAAATGTTAGATGCTATTATCCCTCAGATAAAACCCACAGAGCGAAGCTATCTGGATTTGACTACTGATAAAGGGTATTTTGGCGAATACACCGCAGAGGAGTATGAAAATATAAAGAAACTCCGTGAGGACGGAGGTCTTATAAAAGAGCTGACAAAAGGCGAAGAAAATAAAGATGCTGACAGTAATGAAAATCCCGAAAATCAAGAGTAAAATATGATTTTTCATATAGTTAGGAAGAAAAATGGAAAAAATTTAATAATTTTGTAAAAAATTTTGATTTTATACTTGTAATTGTGCCACATATTGTGCTATAATGATTTATAACTAATATTATATGCGTATATTTGTGTGCTAAATATTAAAAAAGAAAATTAAACAGACAGGATTACATACAAAAGAGGAGGAAAAGCAAGTGTTTGATTTTGATAATGGCGGAGCAGGTGTTGCTCAGATTAAAGTTATTGGTGTAGGCGGCGGCGGTAACAATGCTGTTAACAGAATGATTGACGCAGGTTTGTCAGGCGTTGAATTCGTTTCTATCAACACCGACAAACAGGCACTTTTATCATCACAGGCAAATCAGAAAATTCAGATTGGTGAAAAACTTACAAAAGGTCTCGGTGCCGGTGCTAACCCCGATGTTGGTGCTAAAGCTGCAGAAGAAAGTTATGATGAAATAGCTCAGGCTATCAGCGGTAGCGATATGGTATTCGTTACAGCAGGTATGGGCGGTGGCACAGGTACAGGTGCTGCTCCTATCGTTGCACAGATTGCAAAGGATATGGGTGTATTGACTCTCGGTATCGTTACAAAGCCTTTCCTTTTTGAAGGAAAGCAGAGAGCAAATCGTGCTGACGAAGGTATCGCAGCATTAAAGGATTCAGTTGATGCTATCGTTACAATCCCC
This sequence comes from Congzhengia sp., assembly GCA_045593125.1. Classification (GTDB taxonomy): domain Bacteria; phylum Bacillota; class Clostridia; order UBA1381; family UBA9506; genus Congzhengia. Next base: position 14,738 of record JAZNWB010000005.1, read on the forward strand.
AATGACAGATTGATGCAGATTTCAAATCAGCATACAACAGTTATGGATGCATTCAAAATGGCTGACGAAGTTTTACTTCAGGGCGTTAAGGGTATTTCAGACCTTATCACAGGCAAGGCACTCATTAACCTTGACTTTGCTGACGTTGTTACAATCATGAAGAACACAGGCGTAGCTCACATGGGCGTTGGCCGTGCTTCAGGCGAAAAGCGTGCAGAGGATGCTGTTAAGATGGCAATCTCCAGCCCCTTACTCGAAACAACAATCGACGGTGCTCGTGGTGTTCTTATTAACATCACAGGCGGTCCTGACCTTAGCCTCTTTGAAGCAAACAATGCTGCAAGTCTTGTTTCAGACGCAGTTGATCCTAACGCAAACATCATCTTTGGTGTTATGATTGACCCCGAAATGAAGGACGAAGTTTCTGTTACAGTTATTGCTACAGGTTTTGAAGGTGTTTACGGCACAGCAGTAAATGCTCCCACAACACTTTTCTCATCAACACCCGCATACAAGGGCGGTGCAATGACACAGAGACCTAACCTTGGTGCAAATCGCACAGAAGCTAAGCCTCAGGCTACAGCTCCTTCAGAGGTTGAAATTCCCTGGTTCTTACGTGACAAGAAATAAGAGTATTAAATTACATAAAAGCCGCTAAAGTAAATTTAGCGGCTTTTTTATTCGCAAAAAATAAGCTCTCCAAATGGAGAGTTCATTTTTTCTATTTTTTTCTTTTGTTGTTATTTATAATCCCTAACACCAAACCACCAACTGCTCCCAAGATTAAGCAGGCACCCATACCACCCGCAAAACCAAATGGAATAATGTGAGACAGGTTGGTTGCTATGAAATTGCCGACAGAAAAGCCTATCGCAAGACCAAAGGCAAGTCCAACGCAGATAAAAGCACCTAAGGACATATGTTTTACTTCTTCATATTCATAATTTTCTATTTCATTATTTTTATTTTTTTCTTCCATTTTCTTCATCCTTTCGGTTGATTACAAGTACATTGTAACATATTGCATGTAAAAAATCAAATAAAATAGTGATTTGTGCTAAAAATAATTACGGGGTGAAAAAATGAAAAACAAAAAAAGGCCTGTGACAGAGGAGTTTGACAAATTTGCTTTTGGGAATGCGGCATCGTCTACTGAATGTACAGGATTGATTACACATTATCCGACGGATGACGAAATGGAGGCTTATCAGGAAATATATGATTTTCAGGCAAGTCCTGCAGTATCTGATAAATCTCGTGAGCAGATTAATGAAGGGAAGAACATCTTCTGAGAATGTAAATAATTTGTGAAAGCGGTTGACGAATAATTTTTAAAAATGTATAATAAAATAGTAAAAGAACACGCCATTTTTGTATTACAAAAATGTAACTTTTTTGATAGTCAGGAGGGAATATTTTGAAAAGATGGTTAAAATACGCAAAACCATATAAAACGTATTTTATCTTAGGACCTCTGTGTATGATAATTGAAGTTATCGGCGAGGTGTTGATGCCGAAATTTTTTGGTTCTATAATAAATAATGTAAATGAAGGAATGAGTGTGGGGACTATTGTAGGGATCTGTGCCATGATGATAGTTACTGCACTTTTGATGATGGCAGGAGGTATAGGCGGTGCCTACTTTGGTGCTAAGGCGGCAGTTAATTTTGCAGGGGATTTGCGTCAGGATATATATAAAAAAATTCAGGCGTTTTCATTTGCAAATGTTGACAAGTTCGAAACAGGATCTTTAGTTACCAGACTGACAAATGACGTAACTCAGTTGCAGAATTTTGTTAATATGCTACTCCGTATGTTTTTGCGTTCACCTGGTATGCTTGTTGGTGCACTTATTATGGCGATAATTTTAAGTCCATCTCTGTCTGTGATTTTTGCAGTTATTATTCCTGTTGTGGCAGTGGGAATTTATGCCATTGTACGAGTTGGTTTTCCGAGATTTTCAAGAATGCAGAAAAAAATAGATGAACTCAACACAAACGTTCAGGAAAACCTGACAAACGTGCGTGTTATTAAATCTTTTGTGCGTGAGGAACACCAAAAGGGTAAGTTCTTTGAAGCCAACAGAGCTTTGAAAAAATCTGCCCTTGATGCCATGCAGGTAATGCTTGTTATGCACCCTATGGTCATGTTGTTTATGCATATAACAACAGTTCTTATTCTTTGGGTTGGAGGGACTCAGGTTGTTGGCGGAAATCTTTTAGTTGGTGACCTTACTGCGTTTATTACATACGTTACGCAGATATTGATGTCTCTGATGATGTTTGTAATGATATTTATCAGCAGTTCCAGAGCCCTTGCATCAGGAAAAAGAATCACAGAGGTTTTGGACGAAGCTCCTGACCTTAATGACTTAGGTGCAAAAGAAAAGGACAAAAAGGTTACGGAAGGAAAAATTGAGTTTAAAAATATTGGTTTTCGCTATTACAAAAACAGCGAAAGTGCGGTGCTACAGGATATAAGCTTTGATATTCTGCCGGGCGAAACAGTAGGCATTATCGGCTCTACCGGTTGTGGTAAAACCACACTTGTATCACTTATTCCAAGATTTTATGATGCAGATTGCGGGCAGGTTTTGGTTGACGGCACAGATGTTCGTGATTACAGTCTTAAAAACCTGCGTGATGGCATAGGTATGGTGTTACAAAAAAACGTGCTTTTTTCCGGTACAATTTATGACAATATGCGTTGGGGAAATGATACCGCAGGCGAGGAAAAAATACGTGAATTTGCAGATTACGCTCAGGCTGATTTATTCATATCAGGCTTTACTGATGGCTATAATACAGAGCTTGGTCAGGGTGGAGCAAATCTTTCAGGTGGCCAGAAACAGCGTTTATGTATTGCAAGAGCACTTCTACGCGAGCCTAAAATTTTAATTCTGGACGACAGTACAAGTGCAGTTGATACAGCGACAGAGGCTCGTATCAAGGATGCTTTTGCAAACAAGCTTTCGGGAATGACGAAAATAATCATTGCACAACGTATTTCTTCTGTGTGTGATGCCGATAAAATTATAGTTATGGATGAAGGTCGTGTTGTAGGTATAGGCACACATAATGAGTTAATGGAAAGCAATGAAGAATACCGCGAGATTTACTATTCGCAGAACGAAAAGGAGGCGAATAGATAATGGCGGCAAGAGATTTGGAGGCTTTAAAAAAGCAGTATAATAAATACGGAGTTCCAATGGGCGGACCAGGAGGTCCCGGAAGAGGCGGACCTGCAGCTAGGGATCGTGCTATGGGTGGCGGTAAGCCGAAAAAAACCGGCAGTGTAATAAAGAGGCTGATAAGTTATCTCGGACGACACAAGGGAAAGCTGATTATAGCACTTATGCTTGTGGTAATCCGCTCGGTATCCCAGATTGCAGGCTCTTACATGTTAAGACCGATTATAAATGACTATATTGCAGTAGGAAAATTAGAGGGCTTTTTATATGCATTGCTCCTGCTTTTAGGCATTTATCTTATAAGCGTTGTTGCAGAATATTTTCAGAGAAAATCAATGCTCTTAATTTCAAGAAGTGCCATAGAAGATATAAGAAACGACTTATTTATCAAGGTACAAAAGCTACCTGTAAGGTTTTATGATTCCAACAGCAAGGGAGAAATAATGAGCCGTTTTTCCAATGACGTGGACAATATCGGGATGATGCTCGACACATCTATCACAAGTGTAATTTTAGGTGCTATTTCCCTTGTGGGAACGCTGGCTATGATGATTTATACAAATGTATGGCTATCTTTAGTTACTGTTGCGTTTATTCCTGTGTTTATCAAGGGTAGTGGCATAATTGGTAAATTCAGCAGCAAATACTACAAGCAGCAACAGGCAGCTCTCGGTGCTATAAACGGATATATTGAAGAAACTGTAACAGGTCAGAAAGTTGTAAAGGCCTTTTCCCATGAGGCAGATTGCGAAGAAGAGTTTGCACTACTTAACAATGACCTGCGTGAAAAACAGATGAAGGCACAGTTTTTCGGCGGTGTAATGGGTCCCGTTATGGGAAATTTAAGTCAGGTGTGTTACGCTATTACCACAGGCGTTGGCGGTGTACTTGCACTGCTTCGTGGATTTGATATAGGCGGTCTTACTGTTTTTGCAAATTATTCAAAGCAGTTCTCTCAGCCTATTAACGAAATTTCTATGCAGATGTCTACTGTATTTTCAGCCCTTGCCGGTGCTGAGCGTGTGTTTGATATAATAGACAAAGACCCTGAGGCAGAAAATCGCGAAAACGCAATTCGTGATGTAGAAATCCGTGGTGATGTAGTGTTTAAAAACGTCACTTTCAGCTACAATCCTGACAAGGTAGTATTAAAGGATTTATCCCTTTGGGCACACGCAGGACAAAAAATAGCCTTTGTAGGTTCTACCGGTGCGGGAAAAACCACAATCACAAATCTTTTAAACAGGTTTTATGATATTGACAGTGGAAAAATTACAATTGACGGCGTTGATTTGTTTGATTATGACAGAGAATTTTTGAGGAAAAATATTGCAATGGTTTTGCAGGACACACATCTTTTCTCTGGAACTGTAATGGAAAATATTCGCTATGGGCGGCTTGATGCAACTGATGAAGAGGTAATTGCGGCTGCAAAAGTCGCTTCTGCCCATTCCTTTATTATGAGGCTTGAGAATGGTTATGACACTGTTATTCGTGGAGATGGAGCAAACCTTTCTCAGGGACAGAGGCAGCTTTTGAATATTGCCCGTGCGGCGTTGTCACATGCTCCGATACTGGTGCTTGATGAGGCAACAAGCTCTGTTGATACAAGAACAGAAAAGCATATTGAACGCGGTATGGACAGATTGATGGAAAACAGAACTACCTTTGTTATTGCCCACAGACTCTCAACTGTGCGAAACGCCGATGCTATAATGGTGTTAGAACACGGAGAAATCATTGAGCGTGGTACACATGAGGAGTTGCTCGAACTTGGTGGAAGATATTATGAACTTTATACAGGGCAACGTGAATTGGATTAAATAGAAAAAAACCACCCTTTGGGGTGGTTTTTTCTTGAAATAAGTATCAAAATATGGTACAATATAAAGTAGGATAATTGTGCGAAAACGCCCGAAGAAAGGTATTGATATAATGAACAACTTTTTTACAGACCAGAGCGTGGTAGAAGCTCTTGAGACCAACTATATGCCCTATGCTATGAGCGTTATAGTATCCCGTGCTATTCCTGAGATTGATGGTTTTAAGCCCTCTCACAGAAAGCTTTTATATACTATGTATAAAATGGGTTTGCTCTCAGGAGAAAAGACAAAGTCTGCAAATGTTGTTGGTCAGACAATGAAGCTAAACCCCCATGGTGATATGGCAATATATGAAACCATGGTGCGACTCACTCGTGACCATGGAGCGTTACTTCATCCTTTTGTTGAGTCAAAGGGTAACTTTGGTATGCATCAGTCACGTGATATGGCGTTTGCAGCATCACGTTACACCGAGGCAAAGCTTGCAGGCATCTGTAATGAGATATTTAAAGATATAGATTCAAACACTGTAGACATGGTAGATAACTACGACGGCACAATGAAGGAGCCGGCACTACTTCCTACCACGTTTCCCAATATTTTAGTCAATGCAAATATGGGTATTGCCGTAGGTATGGCGTCAAATATCTGCAGTTTTAATTTAGCAGAAGTTTGTGCCGCTGAAATCGAGTATCTTAAAAACGACAAAGCAGATTTATTTCCTTACCTTTCTGCCCCTGACTTTTCTACAGGTGGTCAACTTATATATGATGAGACGGCAATCAGAAGTATTTTTGAGACAGGTCGCGGCAGCGTTAAGGTACGTGCAACATACAACTACGACAAGAAAAACAACTGCATAGAAATTACAGAAATTCCATATTCTACAACAATTGAGGCAATTATTGATAAAGTAATCGAGCTTGTAAAACAGGGCAAGGCAAAAGAAATTGCTGATATTCGTGACGAAACAGACAAAAAAGGTTTAAAGATTACGATAGATTTAAAGCGTGGCACAGATGCAGAAAAACTCATGGCAAAGCTATACCGTCAGACGCCTTTGGAGGATTCTTTCGGTTGTAACTTTAATATTTTAGTTGACGGAAGTCCCAAGGTTATGGGCATACGTGAGATACTCTCTGAGTGGACAAAGTTCCGTATGGATTGCGTAAAGAGATGCCTTAACTTTGAGCTTGATAAGAAAAATCACAGATTGCACTTGCTTTTGGGTTTAGAGAAAATTTTACTCGATGTTGATAAGGCTATTGCAATAATTCGTAACACCGAAGAAGACGCAATGGTTGTGCCAAACCTTATGGAGGGTTTTGGTATAGATATGATTCAGGCAGAATTCGTGGCAGAAATAAAGCTGCGTAATCTGAACAAAGAGCACATCTTAAAGCGTCTTGCAGACATTACAGACTTAAAGGCTGAAATTGCTGATATCAGCAAAACCTTATCAAGCAATTTAGCTATAAAGAAGCTTATTATAAAAGAGCTTACCGAGATTTCCAAAAAATATGGTACTCCCAGAAAAACACAGATTATAGCGGCGTCAGATATTGAAGAAGTGAAGATAGAAGAAACGGTAGAGGATTACACAGTAAGAATGTACTTTACTGAGCAGAACTATGTAAAGAAAATCACTATGGCGTCACTCAGAGCCAGCAATGTTCAAAAATTCAAAGAGGATGACAGGTTAGTTTGTGAGGTTGAGTGTAGTAATCGTGACGATGCACTATTCTTTAGTGATAGGTCAAATGTATATAAGATGCGTATTAACGACATCCCAACCTGCAAGGCAAGTGATTTGGGTGAGTATCTTGCAAA
>JAZNWB010000006.1:0-16291 GCA_045593125.1 Congzhengia sp.
TCCGTATTGCTTCATACCAGGGTATGCAGGAAGGCTGGATGGCTGAACACATGCTTATCTTAGGTTTGGAAAATCCCAAGCGCGAAGTTAAGTACATCTGTGCTGCTTTCCCCTCAGCTTGCGGTAAGACAAACCTCGCTATGCTTATTCCTCCTGAATATTTAAAGGAAAAGGGCTACAAGGTTTGGACAGTAGGCGATGACATTGCGTGGATCAGAAAGGGTAAGGATGGAAGACTCTATGCTATCAACCCTGAAGCTGGTTTCTTTGGTGTTGCTCCCGGTACAAGCGTTAAGACAAACTTTAATGCTTTGGAATCAACAAAGAAAAACACAATCTTCACAAACGTTGCTATCAACAATGATGATATGACAGTTTGGTGGGAAGGTTTAGATAAGAATCCTCCTGAAAACTGCACCGAGTGGACAGGTAAGCAGGTTAACGGTAAAACATTCGAAGGCAAGCTTGCTCATCCTAACTCAAGATTTACAGCTCCTGCTGTTAACTGCCCTTGTATTTCAAGCGAATTCGAAAACCCTGAAGGCGTTCCGATTTCAGCTATCGTATTCGGTGGCAGACGTGCAAAAACCGCACCCCTCGTTTATCAGGCAAGAGACTGGAACCACGGTGTATTCGTAGGTGCTACAATGGCATCTGAAACAACAGCTGCAGCTGCTGGTGCAGTAGGCGTTGTTCGTCGTGATCCTATGGCTATGAAGCCTTTCGTAGGTTACAACATGGCTGATTACTTCCAGCACTGGATTGACATGGGCAAAGAACTTGATGCTGACAAAGCTCCTGAAATTTTCCATGTTAACTGGTTCAGACAGGACGACGAAGGCAACTTCATGTGGCCCGGTTTCGGTGACAACATGAGAGTTCTCCTTTGGATTTTAGACAGATGTGCAGGCGTTGCAGGTGCTCGTGAATGTGAAATCGGTTATATTCCGGAATGTGGTGCAATCGATACAACAGACTTAGATATGACACCCGAAGCTTTGGAAGAACTCTTTGAAGTTGATAAGAACCTCTGGTTAGAAGATGTTGCTGATCAGGAAAAATACTTTGCTCAGTTTGGTGATAAACTCCCCGCTGAAATCAAAGAAGAATTAGAAAACTTAAAAGCAAAGTTATCTAAATAATTAAAATAGATTAGCGTGTGCTTCACAAAGTGGAGTACACGCTTTTTGGTGGTATAAAAAAACTCCGTTACCAAATCGGTAACGGAGTTTTTAATTGCAATTAATTGTTGTAATTGTAGCCGATGTTTACAGCTTCGATGTTTTTCTCGATTAACCAAGCTTTTGAAGCAGGAACGCTTTTTTCAATGCCGAGTTTGATTTCATCTGTTGTGTAAAGACCAGTTGCTTTAAGTAGGGCACCAACTGTAATCATGTTTGCTAAAGTTTCTAGGTGGTATTTATTTGTAAGCTCTGTTGCGGGGATTTTTACCACATTAACGTCTGTACGTTCAACGTCACGGTCAATTAATGAGTCATCCATTATAATATATCCGCCGGGCTTAACCTTTGATTCAAACTTATCAAGCGAGGGACGGTTTAATGCAATTAAAACATCTGGGTCTGCGATTACGGGTGAACCGACAGGTGTATCACTTGAGATAACCACGCTACAGTTACATGTACCGCCACGCATTTCAGGTCCGTAAGAGGGGAGCCAGGTAACATTTCTTTCTGTTTCCAAGCTTGTATAAGCTAAAACCTTACCGGCAAAAAGAATACCCTGTCCGCCGAAACCTGCTAAAATAATCTGACTACTTTTCATTTTATGAGCATCTCCTTTGAGTTAATTAACTTAATTATCTATACGTGTGTCACTGACACGGGTGTCATCGACACGAGTGATATCAGCACCTAAGTTTCTGAACTTTTCTTCCATGTTTTCATAACCACGGTCTATGTACTGAATATCTGTAATTGTTGTTTCGCCATCTGCCATGAGGCCTGCAATAACCATGCCTGCACCACCACGTAAATCAGTAGCACGCACCTGTGTACCACAAAGACCGGTTCCTTTTATCGTGGCTGTTCTGCCGTTGACTTTAATATCAGCTCCCATGCGGATCAACTCATCCACATACTGAAAACGTGATTCCCATACGCTCTCAGTAACTATGCTTGTGCCATCAGCTGCGGCGAGAAGCGATACAAACTGAGGCTGCATATCTGTAGGAAATCCCGGATAGGGGAGTGTCTTTATATTTACAGGCTTGATTGAACCTGTGCCAATAACACGGATGCTATCGTCAAATTCCTTGACGGTTGCACCGGCCTCGATAAGCTTTGCACTTACTGATTCCATGTGCTTTGGAATGATATTCTTAACTAAAATATCTCCGCCTGTGGCAGCTGCGGCTACCATAAATGTTCCCGCTTCAATCTGGTCGGGAATGATTGAATATGTACCTCCGTGGAGCTTGTCCACACCGTGAATACGAATAACGTCTGTACCTGCACCTTTAATATTTGCACCCATAGCGTTTAAGAAGTTTGCTACGTCTACAATGTGGGGCTCTTTAGCGACGTTTTCAATAATAGTTGTACCGCGTGCTAAGGTTGCTGCAAGCATAACATTGATTGTAGCACCCACAGACACAACGTCAAGGTATACGTTAGTACCCACTAAACCATCAGTTGCAGCACAAACAATACCACTTTTTTCAATTTCTGAATCGTCACTAACATTAGCACCTAATGCTTTAAAGCCTTTTAAATGCTGGTCAATTGGACGACTGCCGAAATTGCAACCGCCAGGGAGGGCGACATCGGCCTTTTTTACTCTGCCAAGTAACGCACCCAACAAATAATAAGAAGCACGCATTTTACGCACTTTTTCATAAGGTGCTGTATATTTATTCACATTGGAACAATCAATTTTGATGGTGTATTTATCTAAAAAATCAATCTTTGCACCAAGTTCTTCCAATATGCTGCAAATCACTGCTACGTCTTTAATTGCAGGCACGTTTTCAACTATGCATATACCGTCAACTAAAATAGCAGCAGGAATTATTGCAACAGCAGCGTTTTTTGCGCCGCTGATTGTTACTTCGCCACAAAGACGTTTGCCACCTTTTACAACAAGTTTTTCCAAATCTATCAAACCTCCGTAATGTCCAATTACAATGGGTTATTTTTATTACATACCTAATATAATATTATAGCATTATTTCAGGAAAAATCAATGGTTATTTAGAAATTATTTGACAAAAACAGAAATAGTGCGAAAAATATATGTTTTATACGTTGACAAAACGAAATTTGAGTGTTATAATTTAATAAGATTTTTACATATTATACATTTAAAATGTAATTTTATGCACGGAAAGTCCCGACGTGCGACGAAAAAATGCGGACAGAAAGGTTATGTTAACTATGAAAAAGATTTTAGCATTAGTGATGGTTGCAGTGTTAGCACTTGCTATGGTAGCTTGTGGCTCTGCAGAAAAGGACGTACTTACAATGGGTACAAACGCAGCATTCCCTCCCTATGAATTTGTTGATGAAAACAACAACGTAGTAGGTATCGACGCAGAAATTGCAGCTGCTGTTGCTGAAAAGCTCGGTATGGAATTAGAAATCAAAGACATGGCGTTTGATTCTTTAATCACAGCAGTTTCAACAGGTTCTATTGATGTAGCGTTAGCTGGTATGACAGTTACACCTGAGCGTGCAGAATCAGTTAATTTTTCAGATTCCTATGCAACAGGTATTCAGGTTGTTATCGTTACAGAAGATTCAGCAATTGCTTCAATTGAAGATTTAGACGGCAAAAAGATTGGTGTACAGACAGGTACAACAGGTGACATTTACTGTGCAGGTGACTACGGCGAAGAGAATATCGCACGCTATGACAATGGTGCTTTAGCAGTAGCGGCATTACAGAATGGTCAGGTTGACTGTGTAGTTATTGATAACGAACCTGCAAAAGCTTTTGTTGAAGCAAACGAAGGTCTCAAAATCTTAGACACAGAATATATCACAGAAAATTATGCTGCAGCTATCGCAAAAGAAAACACAGAATTACTTGAAAAGTTCAACGCTGCTTTAGCTGAACTCAAAGCAGAAGGTAAGCTCGATGAAATCATCGGCAAATACATCAAAGCTGAGTAATTAAAACCCTAAAATACAGCAGAGGGGCGATACAAAATCGCCCCTTTTATTTCGTTAAGAAAGGGGAAAGCAAATGACAGTTTTAACATTTGCTAAATGGATAGTTGAGGCACCAAACTGGATCTTGTCGTTGCCTGAAAGCTTGCAACGCTTGGTTTTTCAGTTTTATCAGGTTTTTATATATGAAAATCGCTGGAAATTCTTCACAGACGGTCTTGCAACTACATTTATAGTTACAATAGGTGCACTTATTATTGGTGTTATTATCGGTATGATAGTAGCACTTATTCGTTCGACACATGATAGTCAATCAAAAAAACCAAATGTTTTTTTACGTATTTTAAACGGAATATGTAAGATTTACGTTACAGTATTGCGTGGCACACCATTGATGGTGCAATTGCTTATTATGGGCTTTGTTATCATGGTACCAAAGGGTAATTTTGAAACTATGCTTTGTGCAGTTATTACGCTTGGTATAAATTCAGGTGCTTATGTTGCTGAAATTGCACGCTCTGGTATTATGTCAATAAATGCAGGTCAGATGGAAGCGGGCAGAAGCTTAGGGCTTAATTTTGCTCAGACTATGTGGCATGTAATACTTCCTCAGGCATTAAAAAATATTTTACCGGCATTAGGTAATGAGCTTATTGCACTCTTAAAGGAAACCTCACTGGTTACTGTAATTGCATTACAGGATGTAACAAAGGCAGCGCAGGTTATAGTAAGTAAAGCATATACAGCAGTTATTCCTTACATAAGTTTGGCTCTTATTTACCTTGTGCTTGTTATGATACTTACAAAACTTCTTGCTATTTTAGAAAGGAGGATGCGTAAGAATGAGCGATAATGTAATAATCAAAACAGTTGATTTGAAGAAACATTATAAAGGCGACGAAATCCGTGCACTAGACGGGGTTTCGGCTGAAATCAAGAAGGGCGAGGTTGTAGTAGTCATCGGCCCTTCAGGTTCGGGTAAATCAACGTTCTTACGTTCGTTGAATCTGCTTGAATTACCTACATCGGGTAATATCTTTTTTGAAGATGTAGACATCACTGACAGCAAGGTAAATATAAACTTGCACAGACAGAAGATGGGAATGGTTTTTCAACAATTTAACCTTTTTCCGCATATGACTGTTTTAAAGAACCTTACACTTGCTCCAATGAAGCTTTTGAAAAAATCAAAGGAAGAAGCAGAAAAAAAAGCTATGGAGCTTTTAGAACGCGTTGGGCTTAAAGACCGTGCCGAGGCTTATCCTGAACAGTTGTCAGGTGGACAAAAACAGCGTGTTGCGATTTGTCGTGCACTTTGCATGAATCCTGATGTTATGCTTTTTGACGAGCCTACATCAGCATTAGACCCTGAAATGGTTGGCGAAGTTTTAGATGTAATGAAAAGCCTCGCCCGTGAGGGAATGACTATGGTTGTGGTAACTCACGAAATGGGATTTGCGAAAGACGTTGCAGACAGAGTGATATTTATGTGCGACGGAAAAATCGTTGAAGAGGGAACACCTGATGATTTCTTCACAAACCCAAAAGATGAAAGAGCAAAACAATTCCTAAAGAGTATATTATAAAAACAAAATCCGTGCATCGCACGGGTTTTGTTTTTCTGTGGTATAAATCAGCGATAAATATGTTGAAAAGTATGAAAAAATATGTTAAAATTATTAAATGACGAATTTTGTAATTTATAGGAGAGATTACAATGACAAAGGCAGAGGAATTTATCAAAATTTATACAGAAAATATCAAGCGTGATGGTGCAGACAAACTACTTGAATACCTGATGAGTACACAGAGTGATTTCTTTATTGCACCAGCTTCAACCCGATTTCACGGCTCCTACGAGGGAGGACTTTTAGAGCACTCAATTAATGTATATTATTGCCTTAAGGATTACCTCGAACGGGAACGTGTAAAAGAATTGTACAACCTTGAATATTCCGATGAGTCAATAGCAATTGTCGCCCTCTTGCACGATTTGTGCAAGGTGAATTGTTATGTTAAAGGAACGAGAAACGTCAAAGACAAATCAGGTGTATGGCAACAGGTGCCCACCTTTGAATACTCTGATGACATGCCCTACGGCCACGGGGAAAAATCTGTTTACATTATATCAGGTTTTATGAAGTTAACTCGAGAAGAGGCTTTTGCTATTCGTTATCATATGGGTTTTTCAGGCACAGAACCTCAAAGCAATGTGGGCAGTGCCTTTGAAAAATACCCCCTAGCCTTCGCACTATCAACTGCAGATATGGAAGCGACATACTTTTTGGAATAGAGGCTCGATATGGACTTATTAATAATTATAGAACAAATAATAAAGCTTTTTATAGTAATTGCAATCGGATACGTTGGTGCAAAATCCGGATATCTTCCGGTGCAATATAAAGATATTATATCAAAGGTAATAGTAAAGATTACACTACCGCTTTTGATTATTACGTCGATGATGTCTAAGGAGTTGTCTACTGACACTTTATTAAATACGGGAGTTGCTGCAGGCTCGGCAATAGTTGTAATAGCCATCCTTTATGCGATAGGATTATTCAGTGCAAAAGCATTTAGGCTGTCAGAGCCTACAAAAACAGTACATGCACTAATTGGTGCTACGGGAAATGTAGTTTTTTTAGGTTATCCTGTAATCAGTGCGGTTTACGGGGCAGAAGGACTTTTTTATGCAGTGATTTATGGTATCATAAATGACGTTTTCCTTTGGAGTATGGGTGTTTATCTTATTAACAAATCAGCTGGCAAAGCCAACTCAAAAGAAGCTTTAAAGAAACTTTTGAATCCAAATACAATTTCCTGTATACTTGGTATAATACTTTTGGTTTTGGGTGTAAAACTGCCCAGGATAATTTTTGATACATTATCGGGAGTAGGACATTTAACCACAAACCTTTCTATGTTATTTATTGGTATGGTTTTGTCAACTATAAGCGTAAGCAAAATCTATAAAAGAGTTTCCATGTTTGCAGTTGTGGTATTAAAAATGATTGCAGCTCCTGTATTGGCAGCTTATCTTCTCAGTCTTACAGGTGTAAATCCCATAACTTGCGGAGCGATAGTTTTACAGATTGCGATGCCTGCACAAACAGTTATGTCAATAATTACAAATGAAGCAGGTTCAGATGTTTCATATTCTGCAGAATATATATTTATATCAACAGTTTTAAGCATTGGTACACTGCCTTTGGTTTATTACCTTGCGGAAAAGTTTATTTAGGAGAATTATTTTGAAAAGAGAAGAAGTTTTAGTTACAAAAGAAGAACTTAATATACAAAAAGGATACGCAAAGAAAGTAAAGGCTTACTATAATGCACAAGGTAAAAAACCTAAGGCATTAGTAGAAACCTTTGGATGTCAGCAAAATGAAAATGACTCAGAACGTATTTGCGGTATGCTTGATACTATGGGATTCGAGCTTACTGATGATGAAAATGAGGCGGATTTTATTCTCTATAACACCTGTGCAGTGCGTGAGGGTGCAGAGATGCGTGTTTTGGGAAATATCGGTGCCCTAAAAAAGATTAAAGAAAAACGCCCTGAGCTTATTGTAGGGATTTGCGGATGTATGATGCAGCAGGAAAGTATGTCCAAGCGTATCAAGTCGAAATTCAAGCATGTAACAGTTGTTTTTGGTACACATTCTTTGTATAGTTTCCCTGAGATAATGTACAAGGCTGTGTGTGAGAATGAGCGTGTAATAAGCTGTATTGAATCAGAAGGGAGACTATGTGAGGATATTCCGGTTAAAAGGAAGCCTGGTCCATCTGCTTGGGTTTCAATAATGTATGGATGCAATAATTTCTGCTCATATTGTATTGTGCCTTATGTACGAGGAAGAGAACGCAGCCGAGACCCTGAGGCAGTAATTGCAGAAATTGAAAGCTTAGCCAAAGAGGGTGTAAAAGAAATTACTTTACTTGGTCAGAATGTAAACTCATATGGTAAAGACTTGGAACGTGATATTGACTTTGCAGATTTACTTTTGATGGCAGATAAAGTGGAGGGAATCCGTCGTATCAGATTTGTGACATCGCACCCAAAGGATATGACAGATAAATTGATTGCAACACTTCCTAAAGTTACAAAACTCTGCAGGCAAATTCACTTGCCGTTCCAGGCAGGAAGCAACAGAATACTAAAAGAAATGAACAGAGGGTATACTAAGGAACGTTATTTAGAGCTTGCTGAAAAAATCCGGGCTGTAATGCCTGATGCCTCATTTACTACAGACATAATTGTAGGATTTCCTGGGGAAACTTATGAAGACTTTTTAGAAACTGTAGATGTTATTGAAAAGGTACGATTTGACAGTGTGTTCTCGTTTATTTATTCAAAACGTGGCGGCACGCCTGCAGCGAAAATGGAAAATCAGGTGCCGGAAGACGTTAAACATAAGCACTT
This sequence comes from Congzhengia sp., assembly GCA_045593125.1. Lineage (GTDB taxonomy): Bacteria > Bacillota > Clostridia > UBA1381 > UBA9506 > Congzhengia. The sequence goes on from JAZNWB010000006.1 coordinate 8,557, forward strand.
TGATATTTTACTTGACGTACAAAACAGAATATCAAGAGAAATCAATGAAACATATTCCGACCGTATTGAAGAAATTATGGTAGAGGGCATATCAAAAAATAACCCCGATGCTATGTGCGGAAGAACAGATAGCGGTAAAATTGTTAATTTCCCCAAGGATGACACGTTGAATGTTGGTGACTTTATAAAAGTTAAAATTACAAAAATCAGCACATGGTCCCTGATGGGAGAAAGAATAGAGGAGTAAGAATGAAAGAAATATTAGAACTTGCAAAAGAACTAGGTAAAGCAATTGCAGATTGTGAAGAAATAAAGACCTATAAGGAAATGGAAAAAATATATTTTGAGTCAGAGGACGCTCAGAACGCTATGCGTGAATATGAAGAAACAAGAGCTGCCATGACAGTAAAAGCACAGCAGACAGGAATGACTCCTGAAAGTATGCAGCTTTTTCAGGAAGAAATGCAAAAGGCAATGGATAAGTTGATGGAAAACAAAACAGTAGAAGCGTATCTTGATGCACAGTCTGCCTTTAATGATATTTTAACAAAGGTAAACTCTGTTATAGCATATTGCGTACAGGGAGAAGAGCAGAATATGGCAACGAGCAGCTCAGGCTCTTGCTCAGGTAACTGCAGCGGATGTGCAGGCTGCCATTAATTAGAATTTTTGGAGGAAAAATATATGACACCGATGATGCGTCAATATCTTGAAATAAAAGAAAATTACCCCGACGCTATACTGTTTTTCAGGGCGGGGGATTTTTATGAGATGTTTTTAGACGATGCTATAATTGCTTCCCGTGAATTAGAGCTTGTGCTAACATCACGCAGTAAAGGGGAAGAGGCAAAGAAAAATCCTATGTGCGGTGTGCCGTATCACGCAGCAGATACTTATATTGACAGACTTGTGGCTAAAGGTTATAAGGTTGCAATCTGTGAGCAGATGGAAGACCCTGCTCAAGCTAAAGGAATAGTAAAACGTGATGTTGTTCGTGTGGTAACACCTGGTACAATTGTTGACTCTAAAATTTTAGACGAAAAGAAGAATAACTTCCTGTGTACTGTTTACGGCGAAAAAAGTTCTTTCGGTGTAACTTTTTCTGACCTTTCAACAGGTGAGGTTTATGTGACACGTGTCAGCTCAAAACAAAAGCTGATTGATGAAATGGCACGTTATATGCCTACTGAAATCATAGTCAACACAAATGTTTTTAAAGATACAAAATTAAAAGATGAAATTAAATACAGATTCAATACAATAGAGCTTGCAAAAATTGAGATTACACGCGATTTCTCAGAAGAGCTTGTTCGTTATTGGTTCAGTCTTGAAACCTCATCAGAGCTTAATTTACCTGACGATTTTTGCTCGGTAAATGCTTTGGGTATGACGCTTAATCATTTCGACGAAACTCAAAAAATGAAAATTGGTCATATTAAAGAGGTTCGTGCATATTCAGAAGATGAATATATGGATATTGATATCTTCACAAGACGAAACCTTGAAATTACAGAAACTATGCGAAATAAAGCAAAACGTGGTTCGCTTCTTTGGGTGCTTGACAAAACAAAGACTGCCATGGGTGGCAGAATGTTAAGAACATTTTTAGAAAAGCCCTTAATAGATTGCGTAAAAATCAATAAGCGATTATATGCAGTTTCGGAGCTTTATGAAAATACAGACACAAGAGAAGAATTGTCAACACTTTTAGAAGATATCTATGATATGGAAAGAATTCTTGGAAAAATCGCCTGCAAAAGCGTAAATCCCAAGGATATGTTATCATTAAAGCAATCTCTTCGTATGTTGCCAAAGCTTCATAGCATAATGGAAAAATTCCAGGCACCTCTGCTTGCGAGCTTTTCAGATAATTTTGATACGATGGAAGAACTTTCGGATTTACTTGATCGTGCAATAAAAGAAGACGATACCCCCATGGTAATAAGAGACGGCGGTATCATAAAAGAAGGATATAACACAGATGTTGACGAATACAGACAGTTAGCTGAACACGGAAAAGATGCAGTTCGTGACATAGAAGCGAGAGAAAAAGAGCGTACAGGTATTAAAACCTTAAGAACAGGCTACAATCGAGTTTTTGGATATTATATTGAGGTGTCCCAGTCATTCCGTGACCAGGTGCCCGAAAATTACATAAGAAAGCAAACTCTCACCAATGGTGAAAGATTTATCACAGAGGAGTTAAAGGAGCTTGAGGGCAAAATCTTGGGTGCTTCTGAATTTTTGAAAAATAAGGAGTACGAGCTTTTCTGTGAAGTAAGAGAAATAGTTGCAGAACATACCGAAAAAATTCAACGTGCGGCATATGTTGTAGCATATTTAGATGTTTTATGCTCATTGGCAGAGGTTGCCCGCAAAAACAACTATACAATGCCCAATGTTGATGTATCAGATAAAATAGAGATAAAAGGTGGCAGACATCCTGTTGTTGAGCGTATGCTTGACGATACGGTTTTTGTTCCTAATGATTCATTGATGGATTGTGGTGATAACCGAATGATTATCATTACAGGTCCTAACATGGCAGGTAAATCTACATATATGAGGCAGGTTGCGGTAATAGTTTTGATGGCACAAATAGGAAGCTTTGTGCCGGCAGAGTCTGCCCGTATCGGCGTATGTGATAAAATATTTACCCGTGTAGGCGCATCTGATGACTTATCTGCAGGACAGAGTACATTTATGGTAGAAATGACCGAGGTTGCAGCGATTTTGAAAAATGCAACAAAGAAGAGCCTGCTGGTTTTAGATGAAATAGGCAGAGGAACTAGCACATACGATGGGCTTTCTATTGCATGGGCGGTGTCAGAGTACATTGCAGATAAGAAAAAAATCGGTGCAAAAACGCTGTTTGCTACACATTATCATGAATTAACTCAGTTAGAAGATAAATTAGATGGTGTAAAAAATTACTGTATTGCCTGCAAAAAACGTGGCGATGACGTAATATTTTTGCGTCGTATAATTAAGGGCGGAGCAGACGATAGCTACGGTATTGAAGTAAGTGCTCTGGCCGGACTTCCTAAGGTTGTAATTGAACGTGCCAAGGAGATACTTACGTCTATTGATAAAAAAGAAGCAACGGTAGAAGTGTCTCATAAAAACGAGGAATATGATAGTGGTCAGATAGATTTTTCAGATATGAAGAATTTAGAAATTGTAGACCTTCTGCGTGATTTAGATGTTACAACCCTTACACCTATAGAGGCTTTAAATAAGCTTTATGAACTTGTTAAAATTGCAAATCAGGGAAATTAAGTTCTAAATTTTAACTCCTGCAATATAATATATCGTAAGAAACCTTGAAGGGAGAAATACGATATGTTAAATCGTGCCGAAGATAACGAGGCAAGACTTGTAGGAAATATAAACAGTAATTTAGAATACAGCCATGCGGTTTTGGGAGAAAGCTTTTATAAAGTATGCGTTCGCTCAGAAAGATTGTCTGAAAACGAAGATGAAATCATAGTTACTATATCGGAAAGACTGATTCAGGATATTGAGTTTGATATAGGTACGCGTGTAGAAATCAAGGGGCAGTTCCGCTCATATAACAACTATTCAGGCGAGGGGAGCAGACTTATCCTGACTCTTTTTGCAAGGGAAATAAACATAACAGATGACGAGTGTGATAATGAGATTTATCTGAATGGTTATATTTGCAAACCTGCGATTTTCAGAACAACACCTTTCGGCAGAGAGATAGCTGATATTCTGCTTGCAGTTAATCGCGCGTATGGAAAATCAGATTACATACCTTGTATAGCATGGGGAAGAAATGCAAAGTTTTGTGAAAATTTGCCTGTTGGCTCAAACCTTCGTATAAAGGGAAGAATGCAATCAAGAAAATATCAGAAAAAGCTTGATGATGAAACTGTTGTTGAAAAAACGGCATATGAAGTATCAGTAAGTAAATTAGAGTTTGTAAATTAAAGAAGCAGGTTGCATTGCAACCTGCTTCTTATTTTAGTTATTAGTATTTCTTATATAAAGGACCATAAGCTGCGCAAGCTCTGTAATCCTGACCTTCCTTATCCATACCAAAAGCGTTCCAAGCTGCAGGACGGAAAATGTCATCCTCAGGAACGTTGTGCATACAAACAGGAATTCTGAGCATTGAGCACATTGTGATAAGGTCAGCACCGATATGACCGTAAGAAATAGCACCGTGGTTAGCACCCCAGTTATTCATTACATCATAAGCTGTCTTAAAGGGGCTGCCTTCCTTGCCGTCACATCTGGGAATAAACCATGTGCAGGGCCATGTGGGATTTGTTCTTTCCATAAGTGCACCTGAAACTTCATCAGGAAGATTCATTGTCCAACCTTCAGCAATCTGTAATACGGGACCTAAGCCCTTAACGAGGTTAAGACGAATCATTGTAACAGGCATTTCTGCACGTGTTGTATAGCTGCTTGAGAAGCCGCCACCACGGAAATTGTCAAAGCCTGCTTCACACCAAACTGTTGCATCTGTCATTTTCTTGATGTCTTCGTCTGTTACTTCCCACCATTTCTTCATAATAGCGTTGCCGTTTTCATCAGTACATTCGCCGCAAGCATCGAGACATGCAGCACCTGAGTTGAGAAGGTGGATGATACCGCCATTTTCCTTAGCTTTGCCAGTGAAGTCATAACCTGTTACACGCTTTGTTGCTTCAGGAGACCAGAATGTACGAACATCGGCAAAAATCTGAGCACGATGTGTAAGTAAGCGCATAAAGAGCATGCTTATACCGTTTAATACGTCATTTTCTGTAGCAAGTGTGAAGGGTTCACGAGCGCCTTCGTAGTCGAATGTTGAGCTGAGTAATGCTTCGGGATAATCACAGTTGGGCCAATGGTCTGTCCACTGACGCTGTCCCTGGAAACCGCCAGCAATAGCATTGTGACCTGATTTTTCTTCTATAAACTTATCGGGGAGATTGGGGTTGCCTGCCATCAAATCCTTGATAATACAGTACATCTTAACTGTGAACTCCCACTGTTTTTCCTTTTCTTCGGGTGTGAATTTGATTTTGTAGTCTTCGTCCATGAAGGAAACAGAATCAGGGTTGTCATCACGACCTTCCTTGCAGTGTTCTTTTGTCCATGCAAGAGCTTTCTGATATTCTTCTTCGTTATAGATGCCTTCTTCCATACGACGGAGGATTTCAACCTCGTCAACAGATTCAACACGCATACCGAGGTAACCTTCGATGAAATCCTGATCCATAATAGAACCGGCAATACCCATACACTGTGAACCTATCTGTAAGTAAGACTTGCCACGCATTGTAGCAACTGCAACAGCAGCACGACCGAATCTTAATAACTTTTCTTTAACATCTTCGGGTATTTCATTAACCATATCGGTATCCTGTACTTCATGACCGTAAATACCGAAAGCGGGTAACCCTTTTTGTGCGTGACCTGCTAAAACTGCAGCAAGGTAAACTGCACCGGGGCGTTCTGTGCCGTTAAAGCCCCATACACCTTTGATTGTATTGGGGTCCATATCCATTGTTTCAGAACCATAACACCAACAGGGTGTAACTGAAAGTGTAATGTCTACGCCTTCTTTTTTAAATTTGTTTGCACATGCGGCAGCCTCGGGTACACGACCGATGCTGGTGTCAGCAATAACTACTTTAACGGGTTCACCATTTGAGTAGTAGAGATTTTCTTCGAATAACTTTTTAGCAGCCTGAGCTAATGCCATTGTCTGGTCTTCTAAGCTTTCGCGAAGTTTCATAGGACCACGACGAGCGTCGATGCAAGGACGAATTCCTATAACCGGATAATCGCCTACATATCTGTTTTTTGCCATAATTTTTCCCTCCATAATTATACATTAATTAATTTATAAAAATAAATTTAATCCTTAATTATAACTGTACGAGTTGCTCCGTCCCAATGTACGCTTGCACCAAAGTTTTCCATAGGTGCACGTGCAGGAACCATTGTTCTATCACTTAAAATCATTGCAGGAACGTCAATTTCAATTGATGTTTCCACACCATCTACAACTTTCTTCATTACATTGGAATCAATTGTAAGTTTAATCTGCGTATTTTCGCGTGTGGCAGTGACTGTACGTGTTTCGGCATTCCAGTCGACAGAAATTCCCATCGCCTCAAAAATTGCACGAACTGGAACTAATGTCCTGTCGTTTACAATTGCAGGAGGCTGGTCAAAGTCAACGTATTTGTTATTTACTCTTACTAAAATTTCCTCAGAGGGTTTAATACCTGAAAGAAAAGAGATTTTATGTTCGTCTGCATATTTGTTTGCATAAGTATCGCGAACACCTACAATGCCTACGTTAGAGCAATTATAAAAAGCATCGTCAGCAATTTCAATAATACTGCCAGGGATAGTAATAGATTTTAAAGACTCACAGTTTACAAAAGCACCCTGGCAGATTTGGGTAATTTTGTAGGGGAGCGTCAGTGTTTCTAATGATGTGCAGGAAATAAACGCAGCGGGTCCTATTGTACGCAGACTGTTGGGAAGCACGACTTCTTTAACCAACTTAAAATCAGCAAATGCACTATCAGCAATTGAGGTAATTCCTTCGCCTACAACAATTTTTGAGATTTCGTTTCTAATACTGTACCAGGGAATCTGTGTTATGTATTCAAAATCGATAACCATATCACCTGTGCCATTTATGTATAAAACGTCAGCCTGTTGCTCCCATGTTACGTTGGTTTCTGCAATTTCTTCTGCGTAAATAGGTACGTTGCTCGTAACAAACACTGCACAAAGCATAAAACATATAAAAAGTCTTGAAATTTTATTCATTATTTTACTCGCTTTCGTGTTAATTTGTCTTAGATAATATATCTAAATACATCAATTTAATTATACTACTCATTGTACAAATTGTCAACGGAAAACATATAAAAAAAGCACTCAAATGAGTGCCTTTTTATATGTGGTATTATTCTATATATCCTTCGTATTGTGGGGGATTGCATTTGGGACATTGTCTGAAACCTAAGGTTTTTATCATTTCCCATGCAACCTTCTGTGATTGTCCGCTGCCTAAAAGACTGCAGTCCTTCAAATGATAGGAAATGCTTGCTGCGTTATCATCGCTGTCTATAACGAGATATACATCGGGAGCACTATCTTCCGTTACAACCTCTTTGTTGGTAGATGGAGCAGGAACAGCGGCAGAGGGAATGTCACTTGTAGGCTTTTTTGCTGGTTTTTTGCCACTGTTGGTCTTGTTGCTTTCAACAGGAGAGGGTGTTTCGTCGGGTGTATCATTTTCGATGGGTTCTTCTACCTGAGTGCTATTTGGTTCACTTGTCTTATCAGGCTCATTTGTGTCGTTGTCCTTGCTACAAGCAGCAAACACACTTAACGAAAGCACTAATACCAAAACTAAAGATAAAAACTTTTTCATACTAAATCCCCTTTATAAATTTTCCTTTATATAAGAAACTGCGTTATTTACAGCATCTTCGACTGAAACATCACAAGCTGCATCATCTGTTCTTAATTTATATTCCACAATTCCGTCAGCAGCTTTTTTACCAACTGTGATTCTTACGGGGATACCAATTAAGTCGGCATCTTTAAACTTGACACCTGCACGCTCTTCACGGTCGTCGATTAAGGCCTCGATACCCTGAGCCCTTAAGTCCTCGTAAATCTTATCAGCGAGTTTTGCCTGTTCTTCGTCTTTAACATTAACAGGAACAACCAATACCTGATATGGAGC
>JAZNWB010000007.1:0-2719 GCA_045593125.1 Congzhengia sp.
CTCCCGATGCAAAAAGATATTTTTAATGTCCTTTCCTGTCAGAAAAAAATTGGATTATATTTAAACGACAGTATGATTATGTCACCGTCAAAATCTGTTACCGCTTTTGCAAAAGCAGGTATGAAAACTTCCAGCAAGTGTACACAATGTACAAAAAATGACTGTATCTTCAGAGGTGGAATATGAATTTCAGAGATTATTTAAAAGATAATATAGTTTACTTAGATGGCGGTATGGGAACGCTTCTCCAATCTGCAGGACTTGCTCCCGGTGAGTATCCTGAGCGTTGGAATATTACTCATCCGGACATCGTTACAAAAATTCATAAGGATTATTTTGATGCAGGAAGTAATGTGGTTTGCACCAACACTTTTGGTGCAAATATTTTAAAATTTTCGGATGATGAATTAGAAGAAATAATCAAATCTGCGGTTACTAATGCCAAAGCGGCACGTGAACAAAGTGTAAATTCATCAGAAAAGTTTATAGCATTAGATATCGGTCCATCAGGAAAGCTTTTAGCACCCTTGGGTGATTTAGATTTTGAAGATGCAGTATCGGTATTTGCAGAAACTGTAAGGCTAGGCGTAAAATACGGCGTAGATTTGGTCCTAATCGAAACAATGAACGATTCTTACGAAACAAAAGCAGCACTCTTAGCAGTTAAAGAAAACTGCGACTTACCTGTAATCGTTTCCAACGTCTATGGCGAAGACAAAAAACTTATGACAGGGGCAACCCCTCAGGCTATGGTAGCACTCCTGGAGGGTATGGGTGCAGATGCCATTGGTGCTAACTGTTCATTAGGTCCCCGTCAACTCCGTGGTGTTGCAGAAGAATTGCTCGCCTGTGCATCGGTTCCTGTTTTGTTAAAACCTAATGCGGGTCTGCCTAAATCCGTTGATGGTGCGACTATATTTGATATAACTGTCGACGAGTTTGCCCAGGAAGTTAAAGATTTGATTTCGCTTGGCGTAAGAGTTGCAGGCGGTTGTTGCGGCACAACACCTGAATATATAAAGGCGTTATGCGATGCCGCAAAGAATATACCTCCCTGCCCTGTTACCGACAAAAATATAACTGTTGTATCGTCCTATACACATGCAGTGGTTTTTGATAAATCACCAGTATTGATTGGTGAGCGTATCAATCCTACAGGTAAAAAACGTTTCAAGCAAGCACTGATTGAAAACGATATTGACTATATCCTGACCGAAGGTGTAAATCAACAAGAAAAGGGTGTACACATCTTAGATGTGAATGTTGGTTTACCTGATATAGATGAAGTTGAGATGTTGAAAACTGTTGTTTGCGAGCTTCAGGCTGTAAGTAATTTGCCTCTGCAAATTGATACTGCTGATTTTGCTGCAATGGAGACATCTTTGCGTCGCTACAACGGAAAAGCCATGATAAACTCCGTAAACGGAAAACAAGAAAGTATGGATGCTGTATTTCCACTTGTCAAAAAGTACGGCGGTGTGGTGGTTGCACTCACCCTTGATGAGAACGGAATACCTAAAACCTGTGAGGGAAGAGTTAAAATTGCTCAAAAGATTTTAACTGAAGCCGCAAGACACGGAATTGAGAAAAAAGACATTGTATTTGACACTCTTGCAATGACAATAAGTGCTGATACGAACTCTGCCAGGGTTACCCTTGATGCTCTGAGAACCATTAAGACTCAACTGGGTTGTCACACATCACTTGGTGTTTCCAATGTTTCATTCGGACTTCCTAACAGAGACAGCATTAATGGAATTTTCTTTGCCTTAGCTTTAGAAAACGGGCTTTCTGCAGCAATTATGAATCCATACTCTCACGATATGTTAAAAACGTATTATTCATATCGTGCACTTAAAAACCTTGACGAAAATTGTGCCGACTACATTGAAAATTCTCAGTATTTTGTAGCATCAACTCAGCCTGATATTGTCACAAAAACTACAGAAGAATACAAATCTGAACTGCAAAAAGCTATCATTAAAGGCTTTAAAGATAAATCAGCCGAGCTTACCCAGGAGCTTATTACAAAGTGCGAGCCTTTAGATATTGTACAAAACGAAATCATTCCTGCACTAAACATTGTCGGTCGTGGTTTTGAAGAAAAAACTATCTATCTCCCCCAACTCTTAATGAGTGCAGAAGCGGCAAAAAGTGCATTCCAAAAAATCAAATCTGCCATGGCTTCAGAAAACACTTCGGCAGACAACGGAACTTTTGTCATTGCTACAGTAAAGGGTGACATTCACGATATAGGAAAAAACATTGTAAAACTTCTTTTAGAAAACTATGGTTTTTTAGTTTACGACTTAGGTAAGGATGTTCCTCCCGAAGTAATTGTAAACAAAGTATGCGAAATTCACGCCCCATTAGTTGGACTTTCAGCTTTAATGACCACAACAGTCCCTGCAATGGAAGAAACCATAAAGCAGTTAAAGGAGCATGCTCCATGGTGCAAGGTGATTGTGGGTGGCGCTGTATTGAATCAGGAATACGCTGATAAAATCGGTGCAGACTTTTATGCTAAAGACGCTATGGAAACAGTAAGATTTGCTCAAAATATAATAAACTCTATATAAAAAACAAACAACAATAACCACGCATTTGGCGTGGTTATTGTTGTTGGTGGAGATGAGGAGTGTTCGTGTGCTTTGCACACACCTGCGGTTCGACCCAAAGTCTACGCCTTTCGGTACCCGAACCGCACCACTCGCTTATA
>JAZNWB010000008.1:0-3143 GCA_045593125.1 Congzhengia sp.
TGTAAAAAGCTTTGCAGGGTTAGGCGTTTATGAATTAGCTATGATATTAGTGTTGTTTGCCTTGTGTTTCTGCTTCTTTTCACAGAGGGATATTGGAATAGCGGTAATACAAGTTCCAAAATCGGACAGAAAGCTGACAAAAAGAACCCTTGTAGCAACGTTTCTCATACTGCTTTTAATACCGTTGACAATTTATATCGGTTTTTTCTTCCTGGGTGACAGAAAGTACTATTTTATAAGTCTTCTCATTATTCTTGAAACAATGATACCATTTTGTATGGTGTTTGAATCAAGAAAACCGAAAGCAAGAGAGCTTATTGTGATAAGTGTACTTTGTGCTATTGCAGTAGCAGGCAGAGCGGCGTTCTTTATGCTTCCGCAGTTTAAACCCGTCATTGCACTCGTTATAATCGCAGGCGTATGTTTTGGTGGAGAAACCGGATTTTTAGTAGGTGCAGTTACCGGATTTGTTTCAAACTTTTTCGCAGGTCATGGTCCGTGGACGCCATGGCAGATGTTTGCCTTTGGAATTATCGGTTTTATCTCTGGAATACTTTTTAAAAAAGGATTCCTCCGAAAAACAAAAACATCTCTTTGTATATTCGGATTTTTGGCGACATTTATTATATACGGCGGAATTATGAATCCTGCATCGGTTGTCATGTGGCAAAGTAAAATCAATTGGGATATGATTGAATCAGCGTATGTTATGGGAATACCATTTGATTTAATCCATGCTCTTTCGACAGCCTTTTTCCTTTGGTTTATATCCGGACCAATGATACACAAGCTTGAAAGAATTAAAGTTAAATATGGGTTGATTGAAGGATAGCCCATATCAAAATATGATACGGTGGAAACAAAACAAAAACCTCAGAAACCAAGCGGTTTCTGAGGTTTTTTGGTCGGGATGACAGGATTTGAACCTGCGGCCCCTACGTCCCGAACGCGCTCTAAAGTCTGATATATAGCGGTTTTTGCCTTTTTTAGCCTTTTCCGCTACATTCAATATACTCTTTAGACATCTTATCTCCACTGTTTCCATATACTCCAGAGCTAACTGTGGGATAACATGTGGTCAAAATAATTATCAACAGTACGACTAACTAAATAGAATTATAACACATACTGTGCGAAATTGCAATAGTACAGGGCCGAATTGCCTGTGTAAGACGATAGAATGAATTAAAGCGAAATTAGTCGAGAATTATTCTTAAAAGCTATAGAAGATATTTTTGAGCCAATCACACCAAAATAATTCATACTCTCCACATCCAAAAAATAATATGCCTTAAACAAAGAAAAGCGATTTTATTTACTTTTGCATTATATGGTGATATAATTAAAATAATATATTTATTTGATCTTGACGAGGTGTGAATATGAAAAGATTATTGGTATTTTTAATAGGAGTTACAATTATGCTTTCAGGTTGCAGTTTTACTGCACCGAAAATTGAAGGAACTCAAATTAAGCTTTCCGACAATAAAATCACCATTGACGGAAAAGAAATTACAAACGACAATACAGAGGCGGTTTACTCTGCCAATGATATTGTTTTCTATCTAGCAGGTCAGGATTTCACTTATGGCGAGGGCACAAAAGAAGATGAGCACGAACAAAGTGAAGCAGATGCCCATACAGTTGTGCATATTACAAAGCCCGGCAGATATGTTTTAAGTGGTGAACTTTCGTCAGGACAGATTGCGGTTGACCTCGGAGAAGATGCAAAAGACAATCCCGAAGCAGTAGTTACACTCATCCTCAATGATGTTGATGTAACCTGCACAGTTGCTCCTGCGATTATTTTCTATAACGTATATGAATGCTCTGAAAGTAAAGAAGAAACGGCAACAAAAGATGTTGATACATCTAAAGCAGGTGCAAATGTAATTATTGCTGATGGTACTGAAAATAATATAAACGGTTCTTATGTTGCTGAAATTTATAAGTCGTATGTGCTTAATGACGAAGGTACCGAAGTTGCAGACAGCAAAAAACTCCATAAATACGATGGTGCTTTCTATTCTAAGAAGAGTATGAATATCAGTGGCGGTGATAAGGGCAACGGCATCCTAAATATCAAAGCTGAAAATGAAGGTCTTGACAGCGAACTCCACCTTACAATCAATGGCGGAATTATAAACATCACATCGGGAAATGACGGAATTAACACCAATGAGGATAATGTCTCCGTTACAACAATGAATGGTGGTACGCTTAATATTATCTGTGATGGCAGCACCGGCGAGGGTGACGGCATTGATTCAAACGGATGGCTTGTAATCAATGGTGGTACTCTTACAGCACAAGCTTGTGCTACAAGCGGAGATGCAGGAATAGATTCTGATAAAGGCATTTATATAAATGGCGGCAAAGTAATAGCATCAGGCAATATGATTGACCATATTGCAGGTGGTGAGCAGACCTATGCAGTATTATGTTTTGCAGAGCGTCAGAATGGCAATAATGCATATACACTCAAAAACTCAGACGGAAAAGTTATTGGCGAATATGCTCTTGTAAATGATTTCACATCTCTTATTGTTGCGGATGAAGAGCTTACACCCGGTGATTATACTTTATGGCAAGGAGATACTCAGTTAACTGCAGTTTCGGTAGAAAATATGCGTGGTGGAATGCCTCTTGGAGAAAGACCTGAAATGCCACACGGTACACAGCCGGAACTCCCTGAAGGAATGGAAAAGCCCGAAAGACCGCAAGGTGAACATCCGCCAATGCCTGATGATGAAATGCCGAAAGGTGAACGACCTGAAATGCCAGAAGGTATGGAAAATATGACACCGCCTGATAATATGAAACCAATGGAATTTGATGGCGAAACATCCACCACATTCACCATTAAAAAAGGCGGAAATCAATTTGTTAATGTTTGCCTCGTGGAATAAAAGTATATAAATGCTTGTGTCAAAATATGACACACCTTAACCAAAGAAAAGCGGAATCGAGAAATCGGAAGGATTCTCGGTTCCGCTTATTTCATTTTACGGCAAAAATTCAGGGTTTACCTTATAGCGTGAAGTGCCTCCTACTTGTCGTTCATCTCGGATTATAATATCCCTCGGAATCTTCGGCAAATATTTTTTACTGAAGCTCGGACCTAAATAAGAATCAAAGCTGAT
>JAZNWB010000009.1:0-2786 GCA_045593125.1 Congzhengia sp.
TTAAAAATAAAGAGAATAATGCTTTTTTCCTATTATCATTATATTCAATTTTTATTTTTTCGTTATAATTCTGATAAAAAATAAATAAATAGGTTGAATTTTTGTGTTAAAATGTGTAAAATAGAAAGTATGAGTATAATAGACATCTAAGAAAGGATTGAAATTATGATAACAAAAGAAAGAGTTTTAGAAATTTTAAAAGAGGCTGATGTTCTTCAAGAGGGTCATTTTCTTTTGACCTCAGGTCGTCATTCAGACAAATATTTACAATGTGCAAAAATCTTTCAGTATACAAAATACAGTGAAGAGCTTTGTGCTGCATTGGCTGAAAAATTTAAGGATAAGGGTGTTGAACTTGTTATCGGTCCTGCTATCGGCGCAATTCAGATGAGCTACGAGGTTTCTCGTCATTTAGGCGTTAAAAACATTTTTGCAGAACGCGAAAACGGCGAAATGACTCTTCGCCGCAATTTTACAATCGAACCGGGACAAAAGGTTTTGGTTGTTGAAGACGTTGTTACAACAGGCGGTTCTGTTCGCGAGGTTATTGACATCGTAAGAAAGCATGGCGGCGACGTTGTAGGCTTAGGTGTTGTTGTTGACCGTACCGGCGGCAAAATTGATTTTGGTGTTCCGCTTGAATCAGTTATCTCTATGGAAGTTATCTCACACGAGCCTGATGACTGCCCATTGTGCAAACAGGGACTTCCTTTAGTTAAGCCCGGAAGCCGTAATTTAAAGGTTTGATTTTTTAGGAGCATTTTAATGACACACGACGGACACAGACAACGAATGAAAAGCCGTTATGCAAAAGAAGGGCTGGATAGCTTCGCTCCCCACGAGGTTTTGGAGCTTTTGCTTTACTATGCTATACCGCGCAAAGATATTAATGAGCTTTGTCACAGACTGATTGAGCATTTTGGCTCTGTCGGAAATGTTTTTGATGCCGATATCGAGGACTTAAAACAAATTGACGGCATTAGTGAAAATGCGGCTGTTTTACTTAATCTTATACCCAGTCTGAGTCGGATATATAACGTCTCAAAATGGGACAGAAGCACAGCCCTGTTATCTACAAAGTCAATTGGCGAATATGCTGTATCTATGTTTGTCGGCAAGAAAAACGAGGAGTTTGGTATAATTTGCCTTGACTCTAACCGACGCATTCATTACAGCGGTATAATTATAAAAGGCACTGTTAATCAGACCGAGGCATATCCGCGCACAGTTGTAAGCGAGGTATTAAAACGCAATGCCGTAAATGTGGTTTTAACACATAATCATCCGAGTGGAAGTCTTATTCCCTCATACAGCGACCGCGTGGCTACCAAAAATATTGTAGTTGCTCTAGAATCTATCGGCATACACGTAATTGACCATATCATAGTCGCAGGAAACCAGTTTAACTCAATGAGCGACCTTGATATGCTAAGATAACCCACGTTATTTTTTCTCTTTTGGTTTTGCCACAAGTGCAACCAGGTATCCAAAAAATACCGCTGCGGCAATTCCTGCCGATGCACCGGTAACGCCTCCTGAGAAAATGCCCCAAAAGCCTTTTTCGGCAACACCTTTAGCTGCACCTTTAGCCAGGGTATAACCGAATCCGGTTAACGGCACAGTTGCCCCACAGCCGGCAAATTTAACAAGCGGCTCATAAACACCTATAACAGTCAGAACTACACCGGCGGTAACGTAAATTACAAGAATACGAGCAGGGGTAAGCTTGCATTTATCAATTAATAACTGAGCGATTGCACAAAGTGCACCGCCCACTAAAAAAACCCATAAGTATTGCAAAATAAAATTCTCCTTTCGGATTTTTTGGCTTTAGCTTTAGTATAACTGTTGCCACAAAAATTATGCAAAGGATAAATAAGTAAATAGTTATAAAAGTCAGGAGTGAATAATAATGTCAGGACATTCCAAATGGTCCACCATTAAAAGAAAAAAAGAAAAAACAGACGCAGCAAGAGGTAAAGTTTTTACCAAAATAGGTCGTGAGATTACCGTTATTGTTAAAGCAGGCGGTCCCGACCCAGATTCTAATGCAAAATTAAGAGACGCCATTGCAAAAGCAAAGGCAAACAATATGCCTAACGACAACATTATGCGTTGTATTAAAAAGGCATCAGGTGCTAACGATTCAGACAACTATGAAGAAATAACATACGAAGGCTACGGCCCGAGCGGTGTTGCGGTTATAGTTGAAACTCTTACCGACAACAGAAACCGTACCGCAGGTGATATGCGCCATTACTTTGATAAATTTGGCGGCAATCTCGGTCAGTCAGGATGCGTAAGCTTTATGTTCGATGCTAAAGGTGTTATTATTATCGACAATGAAGAGGGCGACCTTGACGAAGATACCGTTATGATGGATGCCCTTGATTCAGGTGCTGAAGATTTCTCTGCTCAGGAAGGATGCTTTGAAATTTTAACCGACCCCGACAGTCTCGGCACAGTTCGCGATGCATTAGAAGAAAAGGGTTATACCTTTGCTTCTGCCGAAGTTGAAAAGCTTCCTCAGACCACAGTTGCATTGACTGATGAAAAAGATATTTTGTTTATGACAAAACTTATCGACACATTAGAAGACAACGATGATGTACAGAATGTATATCATAACTGGGAAGAATAATGCGCGGACTGTTTGATTTAGCGCAGAACGTTCAAAGGCAAAAATATTGACTTGTTATCAGTTAGCAAGCAAATAAAATACAATACAATAAATTAAAGTTGAACTTCGCAATTTATTTGCGAAGTTCTTTTTAATAATTGCCTTT
>JAZNWB010000010.1:0-2608 GCA_045593125.1 Congzhengia sp.
ACAGGCGCAACCGCTAACTCTAATGTAACATACTATGCTTCTAATGATTCCGGCGTTTTCCACATGGACCAGGAAACAGCTACAGAAGCTGGTGCTGCAACATTTACACAGTACGTAACAGATGAAGCAAACTTAGATGCTGCTGTTATCGTTAATGATGGTGCAAAAGTAACAGATACTGTTACAGCAAACACTATTACAATTAATGATAGCGTAGTAGAAACACTTCCCACAGAAAAAACAGATTATACCGGAACTGTAACTATCACAGCTGATGAAGGTTACGCTATTAACACTGAAGACGTAACTGTAGATGGTGCTGATAGTGCAACTGTTACCACTACAAACGAAGCTAATGAGTACACAGTTGTTATCAATGGCATTGATGGCGATGTAACAATTACAGTTGGTCAGGAAGAAACAGACGTTGAACCTGAAGCAACAGGTAGCTGGATTGCATCAGGTTTTGCTATTAACCAGGATGGTTACAGACAGATTACCGTTATCGGTAAGGTTGAAAACCTTGGCGATGGTGTTTGTGGTGCTTTAGTTGACGACGTTAAGTATGAATCAAAATCATTTGCTGCTGCATCAGGTAAACACGCTAACTACTTTGTAGTTCAGTTGGTTGACGAAACAGCAGGTGATTTCTTCGCAGCTGGCGAGCACTCAACAGGTATTTACTTCAATGAAACAGAAGTTGCAGGCAACCCTGTAACAGCGCAGTAATAGGAGGTTAAGGAAATAATGAGATACGTTAAACCCGCTGTAAATGTAATTGATTTACAGATTAAAGAAAATATTGCTGCAACAGATGTTAATTCAACTGTATACACAGGTTCAGCTTCTAACTTCAACGTTAAGAGCATGGCTCTCGGCGAATCTACCACAGGTATCAGCAATGCTGATTCTCATGGTTTAGTTACAGAAAGCTAATTCTTGATGTTATACAGAATTGCAGAATATTTTTTAAGACTCAAAGGATTCGAAAGCGAATACTTTGAGCGCAGAATGAAAGCTTATGAAGTGCCGGATAACGGCACTTCTGCTGACATTACTGTTACATTTAAAAATAATGAATGCATCATAGTGCCGGCGGGAAAGAATTTTCGCCGGCATGATGCATGGTATTGGATAGACAGAGGGGAAGAGGGCTATTCAGCCATTAAGCAGTTTACCAAATACCGCATCAATATGATGAGAATTGACATTGATAAAGAATGTAAAAATGTGTTAATCGAATATGTCGATTTAGAAGACTATCTTGATATAACAACTGATTATATGCTTTACTTTGCACTAAACGATATTTTTGCCTTTTGTCAGACGGTTAGAAATTCAACACTTCTTCATTCAACCGCAGTTTCATACAAGGGCAGGGGTATCTTATTTTCTGCGCCTTCGGAAACAGGGAAATCAACTCATTCCGGATTGTGGAAAAAATATTATCCCGATGACGTATTGCTTTTTAATGATGATACGCCCATTATCCGCGATATTAATAATTCGCTTTATGCTTTTGGAACACCATGGAGCGGTAAGTCCGAAATCAATCTAAATATTAAAGCTCCTTTAGCAGGTATAATCTGCTTAAAACAGGCACCTGAAAATTCAATAAGAAGACTAAGTCCCATTGAGGCTGCAATCCGTCTTTTAAACGAAACAAGAAAGCCTGTTTTTGAAAATTTAATGGACAAGCATATGGATATTTTAAACAACATTATATCCAAAACGCCTATATACGAGCTTGGATGCACAATTTCTCGTGAGGCGGTTGACTTAGTAAAAAATACCTTATTTAAGGAATAACATAAAATTTAAAAGAAATAAAATAACCGCAAGGGCGGAGAAACGGAGATTTTTACATATGAAAAGAATAATCTCATTAGTTTTATGTATGATTATGTCATTATCCTTGGTAGTATGCGTGAGCGCTGCTAATTTTTCAGATTTAGCAAGCGAGCATTGGGCATATGAAAACGTAATGACTTTAGTAAAAGAAGGAACAATTAACGGATATGAAGATGGTACGTTTAAACCTTCCAAAACAGTTACCCGTGCCGAATTTGTAAAAATGATAGGCAAGTGGGACAAAAAAATTGAAGGACCTTTTTCTGACCTTTCCTCAAATCATTGGGGATATGAATATCTTGTATGGTCAGGTTTAGAGGCTGCTAACGGATATATTTACCCTGATACAGAAATGGCGAGAGCCGATATTATTAACTTAATCTGGAAAAGAAACGGATCTCCCAAAAATTCCGATGCACCTGCTGCAATTTCTTCTCAGGGAACAAATAAAGATGCAACCTCTTGGGCGTATACAATAGGTTTAGTTCAGGGTGACGACGGTTTAAATCTTCGTCTTGACAATCCCGTTACCCGTGCAGAGGCGGCAACTTTAATTATCCGCTCAAGAACGTTGGTTAACTCTGATAAAAAAGTTGATTTTAAAGACATTGTTTCAACAAACGTTATGGAGCAGGTTTATTACAGTACAGCCTTGTTTAATAAAGAGTATGACCCTGATGCAACTGTTACATACGGCGAGCTTGCAAGAGCTGCGATGTTACTTGGCGCTACAGGCAAAACCATCTATTATGGTAAT
>JAZNWB010000011.1:0-12939 GCA_045593125.1 Congzhengia sp.
AATTATCTTGATTCAATAAATTGTGAGGTTGACTACATCCACGGAGAAGATGTAGTTTGCGAGCTTTCTAAAAAGAAGGGTGCAGTTGGAATTTTACTTCCTGTACCCGAAAAGAGCAGTTTGTTTGAAACAGTAATCAAAGATGGTGCTCTGCCGAGAAAAACATTCTCAATGGGTGAGGCACATGAAAAGCGTTTCTATATGGAAGCGAAAAAAATCGTAAAATAGTATCGAATGGTGAAAAAAGATGTTTGAAAAAGGCCTTAAGACAGTAGATTTGTATACAGATGGTGCATGTTCGGGCAATCCCGGTCCGGGTGGCTATGGCTATATTTTAAGCTTTAATGGCCACGAAAAAGAGGGTTCTTGTGGCTTTTCGCTTACTACCAACAATCGTATGGAAATTATGGCGGTAATTGAAGGACTTTCTGCTTTAAAGGAAACCTGCAACGTAAATTTGTACTCTGACAGCAAGTATGTTATTGACGCTGTTACACAGGGTTGGGTTTATAAATGGGAAGCCAATAACTGGATGCGAAACAAAAAGGACAGAGCGATAAATGTTGACCTTTGGGAACAACTTTTGGTATTACTCGATGAACACAATGTGGAGTTTCACTGGGTTAAGGGTCATGCAGGAAACCCGAAAAATGAGCGTTGTGACAAGTTGGCGGTTTCAGCTTATTTAGGCGAAGATTTGATGGACGATGAGGGCTACATACCGGAGGAAAATTAATGTTTTTTGATACGCACACACATTTAGACGATGAAAAATTTGATACGGACCGAGATGAGCTTATAGAGTCCTTCAAAGACGAGGGACTGACACTGGCGGTAAATATCGGTGCAAATATCAAAACTTCAAAAAACAGCATTAAGCTCGCTGAGAAATATGATTTCATATATGCATCAGTAGGTGTTCATCCCAACGATGTTGGTGATATGACGGAATCTGACCTTGCACAATTAGAGGAGTGGGCAAAGCATCCACGGGTGGTTGCAATCGGCGAAATAGGCCTTGACTATCACTATGACGAGCCTGACCCCGAAATTCAAAAAGTTTGGTTTGAGAGGCAACTACGACTTGCACAAAAGCTCAATATGCCTTACGTTGTTCATGACCGCGATGCTCATGCAGACGTTTTGGAAATTATCAAAAAAGTGGGATATTTTAACGGCGTTATGCATTGCTTTTCGGGAAGTGCTGAGATGGCACGTCAGGTAACAGACCTTGGAATGTATGTATCTATTGCAGGTCAGGTAACGTTTAAAAATGCACCCAAGGTGCAGGCGGTAGCACAAGCTGTGCCTCTTGATAAGCTATTGATAGAAACCGACAGTCCGTACCTTACGCCTGAACCTTTCAGGGGCAAGCGAAATAATTCTGCTTATGTAAAATACACAGCACAAAAAATTGCAGAATTGCGCGGTATGGATGTCGTAAAAATTGCCAGAATTACAATGGAAAATGGTAAAAGATTTTATAACATATAGAAGGTGAAGAAATGGAGCAGACACAGACAAAAAAGAGAATATTTTCAGGCATTCAGCCCTCAGGGGATTTGAGCCTGGGTAACTATATAGGAGCAATCAAAAACTGGGTAAATTTGCAGGACGATTATGAGTGTCTTTATTGCATCGTTGATATGCACGCAATCACAGTACGCCAGACACCTGCTGATTTAAGACGAAGAACATTAGAAGTTTTAATGCAGTATCTGGCTGCAGGCGTTGACCCTGAAAAATCCTGTGTTTTCATTCAGTCCCATGCAAGCACTCATGCAGAACTCTCATGGGTTTTAAGCTGTAATACACAGATGGGTGAGCTGTCCCGTATGACACAGTTTAAGGAAAAGTCAAAGAAACACGAAGACAATATAAACGCAGGTCTTTTTACATATCCTATACTTATGGCAGCAGACATTTTAGCATATCAGGCAGATTTAGTTCCTGTTGGTCACGACCAACTTCAACACGTAGAATTGGCCCGTGATATTGCTAATCGCTTTAACCATTTTTATGGGGATACTTTAACTGTGCCAGAGGCGTATATCCCCAAAGTAGGAAAGCGTATTATGAGCTTGCAGACACCTGAAATGAAAATGTCAAAATCAGACCCAAATCCTAATGGTTTTGTAAGACTTTTGGATGACCCTGATACAATTATGAGAAAGTTTAAGCGTGCGGTAACGGACTCTGATAATGTAATTAAAGCATCACCCGAAAAGCCTGGTGTTACAAACCTTCTTTCCATTTATTCTGCGGTAACAAACAAAACAATGGAAGAGTCAGAGCGTGAGTTTGAAGGTATGGGATATGGCGACTTTAAACTTGCTGTAGGCGAGGCGGTAGTGTCAGCCTTAAAGCCTTTGCAGACAGAGTTTGACAGATTGTCTAAAGATAAAGCGTATGTTGAGGGTGTTTATAAAAAGGGTGCAGAACTTGCGAACTATCTTTCAAATAAAACACTCCGCAAGGTGTACAAGAAAATAGGTTTTGTAGCAAAATAGAGGTTATTATGAGAATTGATAAATACTTAAAGGTTTCAAGAATTATAAAGCGTCGTACACTTGCAAATGAGGCCTGTGATGCAGGCAGAATTTCCGTAAACGGAAATGTGGTAAAAGCATCTTATGACGTAAAAATCGGTGATGTTATAGAGCTTAAGTTTGGCGAAAAAACTTCGAAATTTGAGGTTTTAGCCGTGGCAGAGCATGTGACAAAAGACGGTGCAAAGGATATGTACCGCCCTGTGAATTAGAAAGGAACAGAACATGAATTTTCTCTTATTTATTGCTATACTTTATATTATTTATAATGCATTTACGATTAACCTTTTTGTGGGAATAGGTGCGACAATTTTACTTTTGGTATATGTGTATTTTAAGTGGTATCCTACGTTTTGTATTGCACGTGCGAGAAAAACCTATGGAAATAATCCCGAAAAAGCGCTTGCAATTTTTGCAAAAGCAGAAAAAAGAATGAATATATCACAGCTACAGACCTATGCATATTACCTGCTCCGTGAGGGAAAAACAGAAAAATCCGAAGAAATTTATAAAAAACTAATTTCAGCGGGTTTAAAGCCAGAGCTCAGATTAAAAATTCGCTCGGATTATGCAGTTTTTCTCCTTAAAACAGGACAGATTGACGAAGCAATAGCAGAGTTGGAGGAAATTACAGTTCACTATGCTAATACAACTACTTACGGTTCGCTGGGTTACTGTTATCTTCTAAAAGACAGTATCAGAAAGGCTAAAAACTACAATCTTGAAGCTTATGACTACAATAGTGATGACCCCGTTATTTTAGATAATATGGTGCAGCTCTATATTAAACTCACAGACTACAACGAAGCAAAGATTTATGCAGATAAATTAATAGAGAAAAAGCCCTACTTTGTAGAAGGTTATTATGATGCTGCATACGTTTATATGAAGCTTGGGGATATTGAGCGTGCAAAAGAACTGCTAGAAGATGCAAGATGCTGCAGAATAACATTTATGTCTGTTGTAAAAGAGGCAGACTTAGATGCCTTTGAAGCAGCACTTAATGGTAACTGTGATTACGAGCATAAACTGGGCAAATTCTCAGGTGAAGAAGAATATACAGAAGAAGATTTTAAAAATCTTCCCGAGATTGAGGAAGAAGCTCCTGAAGAAGATATAGATGAGGATGCCCCATTCATTTAAGAGGAAAATATGAATAAAAAGACCTACAAAACTCTTGAATTTAATAAGATTTTAGAAAAACTGTCGACCTATACCCAAAACGACAGTGTGAAAGAAAAAATCACCGCCTTAGAACCCAGTACAGATTCTGAGGCGGTTCGTGCTATGCTAAAAGAAACAACAGAAGCAGTTGGTATTTTAATCAGGCGTGGTCCTGCGCCTGGTTTCAAAATAACCGATGTGACCCCTGCTATTTCTCGCGTTGAGCGAGGCGGCGTTATGACTATGGGTGAACTTTGTAAGTTGTCCTCGTGTCTTAATACCTCACGCAGACTAAAGTCATACATCGAAGATGACAAGATCAGCGAGGATACATCCGTTGCGGGCATTGCCTCAACTATTACAAATCTTAAAAACGTAGAAAATGAAATTAACGATAAAATTATATCTGATGAGGAAATGGCAGATAATGCGAGTCCCGCACTTTTTGCAATCCGCAAAAAAATAAAAGCACAGGCAGCTCGTATTCGTGAAACACTGAATTCATTGATTACGTCAAGCTCGTATTCTAAGTTTTTACAGGAACCCATTGTTACAATGCGTGGTGACAGATATGTTATCCCTGTAAAGGCAGAGCACAAGGGCGAAATCAAAGGTATAGTACACGATGCATCTGCGTCCGGTTCAACTGTATTTATAGAGCCTGCATCAGTTGTGGAGCTTACTAATGAAACGGCTCAGCTCGTAGCTCGCGAAAAAGAAGAAATCGAAAGAATTTTAGCCGAAATTTCTGCTTTTGTTGTGGAGTACAGCCACGAAATTTTTGTAAATACAAAAGCCGTATTAACCCTTGATTTTATATTCTGCAAGGCCCGACTTTCTATTGAGATGAAGGCCGCAGAGCCCAAAATAAACACAGAGGGTATTATAGAGATAAAGGCGGGCAGACATCCGTTACTTGATAAAAATAAGGTTGTTCCCATTGATATTTCATTGGGGGAAAACTATGATACACTGGTAATAACAGGTCCTAATACAGGTGGTAAAACGGTTTCTTTAAAAACTTTGGGACTTTTTACTCTGATGGCACAATCAGGACTTCATATTGCAGCAAATGATGGCAGTAAAATTGCGGTGTTTGACAACGTTTTTGCAGATATCGGTGATGAGCAGAGTATAGAGCAGAGCTTGTCAACGTTTTCCTCACACATTGTAAATTTGGTTGATATTTTAAATAAGGTCACAAAGGATACCCTTGTTTTAGCGGATGAATTGGGTGCAGGAACTGACCCCACAGAGGGTGCAGCTCTTGCTATTTCAATTATTGAATATATAAGAAATTTTGGGGCACGTGTTGCTGCAACCACTCATTACAGCGAACTGAAAATGTATGCACTAACCACTGAAGGTGTAGAAAACGCATCTTGTGAATTTGATATAAAGACTCTGTCTCCCACATATCGCTTAATGATTGGTGTGCCAGGGAAGAGTAACGCTTTTGCTATTTCAAAAAGACTTGGAATTTCTGATGTTATTTTGGAAAATGCAAAAAGCAGACTTGATAATGATAATATCAAGCTAGAAGACGTTATTTCAAGCTTGGAGGAAAGCCGTAAAAAGGCAGAACGTGACAGACGTTCAGCTGAATCAGCATCCCGAGACGCTAGAATTTTTAAGAGTAACATCCGTCGTGAGATGGAAGAGCTTGAAAAGAAAAAGGCAAAAATGATGCAGGATGCCAGAGCTGAGGCTATTGCGATTATTGAGAGTGCAAAAAGACAGTCAGCAGAGGTTTTAAAAGAAATCCGTGATATAAAGGCTACGGAAAGCTATAAAGATTTGGTGGAAAAAACTCAGAAAGCAAGAGAAGCCTTAAATGCTGAGAGCGACAAAATAATGTCTGCTGCAGGCAAGGAACAAATTAAACGTAAGCCTTTAAAAAATGTACGCTTGGGCGAAACTGTTCATATTGTTTCTATGGGTGTAGATGCGGAGGTTCTCACCTTGCCTGATAATAAAGGTGCTCTTTTGGTTCAGGCGGGGATTATGAAGATTAAAACAAATCTTTCTGATTTAACCCGTGGAGATACCGCAAAAGAAGAAAAGAAAAAGCAAAAGATGATAACTACTGCCTTTAAAACCGATAAAAAGACCACAGCATCCCTAGAAACTGATGTTCGCGGTATGACTTTGGATGAGGCGATTTTAGTGGTTGATAAATTTATAGACGACTCTTATATCTCAGGACTTCATGAAGTAACTATTATACACGGTAAGGGTACAGGGGTGTTAAGATCTGGAATTTCAGATTTTCTGCGTCGCCACCCCACAGTAAAAGAATATCGTGCAGGTCGCTTTGGTGAAGGAGAAATGGGTGTAACAGTAGTAACCTTAAAGGATAAGTAAGATGAAGATTAAACTGGGCAAATACAGGCATTTCAAAGGAAATGAATATGAGGTTATAGGTATCGCAAAGCATTCTGAAACCTTGGAGGAAATGGTAATATATCGTGCACTCTATGGTGAAGGTGGTTATTGGGTAAGACCGATTCTTGAGTGGAATGAAGAAGTAGTGCGTGATGGCAAAACCTTTAGGCGATTTACCTATATCGAGGAGGAATAGTATGAAACCGATAGTTGCAATAATGTATGACTTTGATAAAACGTTATCCACCAAGGATATGCAGGAGTATGCCTTTATCCCCGGTATCGGTATGACGGCAGACGAATTCTGGGGCGAGTGTAACCGCCTGACAAAAGAAAATAGTATGGACCAGATTTTGTCCTATATGTACGTTATGCTGTCAGAGGCAAGAGGGAAAAAACTATTAAACCGAACGGAGTTTAACAAACTTGGCGAAAGTGTAGAACTGTGCCCGGGGGTTTCTGATTGGTTTGAAAGAGTAAATAAATATGGTGAAAGTATTGGTGTTTCGGTAGAACACTATATCATTTCCTCAGGTGTAAAGGAAATTATAGAGGGAACTCCCATTGCAAAATATTTCAAGGAGATTTATGCGGCAGAATTCTTGTATGATTCTGACGGCGTTCCTGTGTGGCCCGCTATGGCGGTAAATTACACCTCAAAAACACAGTTCTTATTCAGAATAAATAAAGGTGTTTTAGACGTCACAGAACATAGAGAACTCAATACATATACGGCTGAAGAAGAACGCAGAGTTCCTTTTTCAAATATGATATATATAGGTGACGGATTTACAGATGTTCCATGTATGAAGCTAGTAAAAGTAAACGGCGGACATTCTGTGGCTGTATATTCAACAGACGATGACACCGCTCATAAAATTATGGAGCAGGGCAGAGTTGACTATATTGCAAAGACCGATTACAGAAAAGGGGAAAAACTCGAAAACACAGTCTTTTCAATATTGGATTTAATAAAGGCAAATCACATAACCACACAGATTAAATTAGCAGATAAAAAAGGAAGTCAATGACTTCCTTTTTTGATTACCAATATTTTCTGTCTAAAGACCTGAAATATATCGCCTGAGCAAGATGCTCGACTTTAATATCTTTACTTTCTTTTAAATCTGCAATTGTTCTTGCTACCTTCAAAATTCTGTTGTGGGCACGTGCAGAAAGTCCCAAATTGTCAAAAGCTTGCTTTAAAACAGCAGTTTCTGTATCACCCAATGCACAGAATTCTGATACCAATTTTTCTGTCATCTGAGCGTTGCAATAGATACCTTTATGGTTTTTGAAACGCTCTTTTTGTATTTCTCTTGCACGTTCAACACGTTTTTTGATATCCTTTGAGCTTTCGGCGGGGGCTGTTTCTGTCAGTTCGTCATACTTTACCGCAGGAACTTCTATGTGTAAATCAATTCTGTCAAGTAATGGTCCGCTGATTTTTCCTAAGTATTGCTTAATTTGCCCTTCAGAGCAGTTGCATCTGCCTGTACCGTCACCGTAGTATCCGCATTTACAGGGGTTCATAGCGGCAATCAGCATTGTGTTACTGGGATATGTAAGTGTTGCGTTAACACGTGCAATAGTCACAACTCCATCTTCTAGTGGCTGACGAAGTACCTCTAAGGCATCCTTTCTGAATTCAGGAAATTCATCCAAAAACAATACGCCGTTGTGTGCAAGACTGATTTCTCCGGGGCGGGGGTATGTGCCGCCGCCAGATAATCCCACAGCTGAGATTGTGTGATGAGGACTTCTGAAGGGTCTTGTGGTAATTAAAGATGTATCACTGGGTATAAGACCTGCTATGGAATGAACCTTGGTTACCTCTAATGCCTCTTCAAAGGAAAGGGAAGGAAGTATGGAGGGTAGTCTTTTGGATAACATTGATTTACCTGAGCCTGGGGAACCGATAAGTAAAACATTATGACCACCTGCAGCTGCGATTTCTAATGCGAATTTTGCATTTTCCTGTCCTTTAACATCTGAAAAATCTAAAGCAGTATCTTGTTGACGTTTAAAGATTTCATCTATATCAATTTTGGTTTTTTCTAACTTATTTTCCGTTGTAAAGTGTGCAAAAATATCTGTCAAGGATTTTGCACCATAAACATTAAGCCCTTTTACAACTGCTGCCTCCTGTGCGTTGTCAAAAGGTACAATTATATTTTTAATTCCTGACTCGTAAGCACATATTGCCATAGGCAGAGCACCCTCTACGGGGCGTAATTCGCCTGATAAGGCAATTTCGCCGATAAAAGCGTATTCTGATATATCACACACTAATTGCTCAGAACTGAGCAAAAGTCCCATGCATATAGGCAGGTCATAGATTGCACCTGCTTTTTTTATGTTTGCAGGGGCTAAATTTACTGTAATTCTCTTGGTAGGAAATGAAAAGCCACAGTTTTTAAGGGCTGAACGAACACGTTCTCTTGATTCTTTTACTGCGGTGTCGGGCAATCCTACTACATCGAAGGCGGGCATGCCGTTTCCAATGTCAACCTCAACGGAAACTAGGTATCCGTCAATCCCTATTAATCCTGCACTGTTTGTTTTAGAAAGCATAATCTGTACTCCTTAAAGCTCTATGAGGTCTTTTCCTGATGTGGTGAAATTTCGACAACCATCATTGGTTACACAAACCAAATCTTCAATTCTTACACCGCCAAAATCGTCAATATATATCCCCGGCTCCACTGTCATCAACATATTTTCTGTTAAGATATCAGAAGACTTAGGAGAACACGAGGGTGATTCGTGAACCTTTAATCCTAAACTGTGACCAAGACCGTGGCCGAAATGCTTGCCGTAGCCTGCGTTTTCAATTACTCCGCGAGCGGCGTCATCCACTGCTTTTGCAAGCTCCCCTGCACGGATTGTATTGAGTGCTGCATATTGTGCTGATAAAACTGTATTGTAGATTTCTTTTTGCCTGTCTGAGGCTTTTCCTACCACTACAGTTCTTGTCATATCGCTGCAGTATCCTTTGTATTTGCAACCAAAATCAAGAGTTAAAAAATCCCCTGATTCAATTGTCTTTTCGGTGGCTGTACCATGGGGCATACAAGACCTTATACCTGATGCGGCAATCGTGTCAAATGAAAGTCCTTCTGCACCCTGACTCAGCATAAAGTACTCAAGGTCAAGAGCGATCTCTCTTTCGGTTTTTCCGACTGCTATTTTATCGAGTATATAGTTATATGCACTATCTGCAATATTGGCAGCCTTCTCTATTAAAGAAATTTCGTGCTCATCTTTTATCATCCTTAATCTGTCTATGTGAGATGACACAGGAGAGAATACAGATTTAGGTGAGATTCTTTTTAGCTTAGCAAATTTTGAAAATGTAACATAATCGTCTTCAAAACCGTAAGCCTTGTCGCCCTGTTGTTTTAAAAATTCCGACACAGAGGTAAGGGCAGTGTCTATTATCTCAAAATCAGGTGCTTCATCTCTTGCCTGAACTGTGTAGCGTGAATCTGTAAAAAGGAGCAGCCTTGATTTATCAATGTATAACATACCCTCGCCGCCTGTAAAACCTGAAAAGTAATAAAGATTTTCAGGAGAGAATATAAGCGTGGCATTGGCAGGGATGACCGACACCAGTTTTTTTAAACGTTCTACATACATAAAGCCACTTCCTTTCGTAATAATTATATCATTGTCCGCATATATTTTCAATGGAATATGAGGTGCAGTTATGAAAAAATTTATAAAAGAAAATATAATATACATATTGATTTTGTTGCTGTTTTCGTTGCTTTTAATACTCTGGTCACATATTATCCGCACAGAATTTCGGACTGTAGCAAATTTTAACAACTTAGAAACTCTGTCCGACAGAGCGCGATGTGCAAACTCTCTTGGTTGGGAAATAGACAAGACAAGTGAAACAAAAAAGCAAATTTATCTTGAAGAAACTCCCACAACAGAGTTTTTAAAGTTTAACAAAATGCAGAAAATGTGCGGTTTTGACCTTCTACCTTATCTGGGCAAGGGAGTTACTGTTTACACATACAGAATTCTGAATTTTCCCTCTGATAACCCTGTCAATGCTTTTTTAAATATTATAATTTATAACAACAAAATGATTGGTGGAGACTGTACAGTAGAAGAATATGATGATTTGTATCTCCCGGTAAGGCTACCCCAGCTTGATGCTCACATCTCCTGAACTGAGAGAAATATTTGTGCCATCAGCTTTTTCAACAATAAGATTTGCATTGTCATCAATGTCAATAACTTTAGCTGTGCCTGTGTGTTTACCTGACAGAATTTCAATTTCGCGATTTATAAGACACGATGCCTCTTTATATTCTTTGATAAATTTTCTTTCTTTATCTAAGAAAATACTGTCAAAAATATTTATAAATGAGGCAAAAAGCTCGCATTTTTGCGTGTTTGTAATTTCGCCTGTTATATTCTCTATGTTTGTTGTTTTGTAGGCAAATTCTTCAGGATAACCGCAGGGAGGATTTTTTATATTTAAACCTATTCCCAAAACGGCAAAGTTCAATGTTCCGTCAGCATTAATGGAGGATTCTGTCAGTATTCCGCAGAGCTTTTTGTCGCAATAATATATATCGTTTACCCACTTTATCTGAGTTTTAATTCCTAGGACTTTATTGAGTGCTCTTACCATTGCTACGGCTGCGGCAACTGTGATAAATACGGCATCCCGGGCTAAAATATTAGGTTTTATAAGATAGCTCAGATAAACGCCGCAACCACGTGGAGAAAAGAAGGTTTTTCCTAATCTTCCGCGACCGGCAGTCTGATATTCTGCGACTATAATTGTGTTTTCAGGTTCGCCCTTTACGGCACGCTCCTTTAAAATGGTGTTAGTTGAAGAGATTTCCTCAAAATATTCAATTTTTCTGTTTTTTAAAAACTTTTCAAAATCTTTCAATCTATACACCGCCTTTTAAGATATTATATAACACCAGGCAATAAATGTAAATAAAAACATAAAAAGGAGAAAATTAATGAGAAGATACTATCACAGGACAATTGTAATAAGAGATATTTTTTCTAATTATTTTATATACACAGGCGTGCTGATTCTGGTAATGAGTGCGATTCTAATTGTTTTAGCAAGATTTAATATAAAACCTGATGACAGTTATGTGATACGCTCGTTCAAGCAGATTATGGCAATAGAAAAGTCTTACACTTTTAAGAGTAAAAACATATATGATATGTTTTCAAAAATTGTCCCATTGGTAAAATCAAGTGATGAAATGATGAAAAAATATCAGGCCCTCTACGGTGGTGTAAAACGCGAGGACAAGCCACAAAAGACGGGATTTTTAGAGGGAAAACAGGTAGAGGAAATTGATATGTCATCGGGGGGCTTAAAGTTTAATAATGCAACCACATACCCTTTGAATGCAGATGTTCTCCGAAATACAAAGCTCGAGTTTTCAAACCCCGCTGTTTTAATAGTTCACACTCATACCTCGGAGGCATATGCAGAACAGGAGGGTGCAAGAAGTAGGGAAGACAGTGTAAATATGGTGCGAATCGGTACGATAGTAAAGGAAAATCTTGAAGCTCAAGGTATAAAAGTTATTCATGATACGACACACAACGATTACCCTGCATATAACGGTTCATACAACAAAGCTTTAGGTGTCATACAACGAAATTTATCAGAAAACCCTGATATCCAGGTGGTTTTGGACATTCACAGAGATTACACTGCAAGAACTGCTAACGAAACCGAGATTCAGTTAAAGCCTGTTACATTAGTAAATGGTTCTAAAACCTCACAGGTTATGTTTGTGGTAGGTACGGACCACAGCGGTCTTAATCACCCCAATTGGCGACATAATTTGGCGTTTGCGGTAAAACTAAACGATGCATTTAACCAAATTGCCCCAAATGTAATGCGACCGATAAATGTAAGAAAAGAACGTTTTAATCAGCACCTGACTCTCGGTTCTTTAATTGTAGAAGTAGGTGCTGCGTCAAATTCTTTGTCTGAGAGTGAGAATGCAGCATATTACATAGCACAGGCGGTAGCGTCGGTATTAAAAAACTATTAGAATAAAATTCCTTAACTTGCAAAATAATAAAAATAAAAACTGCAAGCGAGGAACTGTATGAAAATTTCAAGTGATGCAAAAAAAAACCGAGAGCTTTTTAATGAAATTCTTCCTATTGGAAAAAGCTTTGATATCATCGAGCGTGAGCTGGTTATAGCTGAACGCACAAGCTATATGTATTTTATTGATGGTTTTGTAAAAGACGGAGTAGTGGCAAAGCTTATAAATTTTTTATTGGGACTTACCCCAGACAAACTTAAAAATATAAAAAATGCTCAGGATTTTGCAGCCCATTTCGTTACTTATGTTGAGGTAGACGTGACAGATGATGTAGATAAAATTATGCAAATGTATCTGTCGGGTGCAACTGTTTTGGTTATTGATGGCTTTTCAGAGGCTATCGTTATTGATGCAAGAACCTATCCTGCAAGAAGTACAGAAGAGCCTGAAAAAGAAAAGGTATTACGTGGCTCCCGTGACGGATTTGTTGAAACTGTAGTATTTAATACAGCACTCTTAAGACGCAGAATACGTGACCCTAAGTTTACTGCAGAAATTGTCAATGTTGGCAATCGCTCAAAAACCGATATAGTTATAACGTATATAGCCGATATTGTAGATGAAAAAATGCTTGAAAACATTAAAAAGAGGTTAAAAAATATTGATGTACGGTCCCTTACAATGAATCAGGAAAGTCTGGCTGAATGTCTTATCCGACGAAAGTGGTACAACCCTTTTCCTAAGGTAAGGTACACAGAGCGACCTGATATTGCAGCTGCCTGTGT
>JAZNWB010000012.1:0-13033 GCA_045593125.1 Congzhengia sp.
GAAGAATTGAAAAAGTATATAGATTACTACAATAACGAAAGAATTTCTATGAAACTAAAAGGAATGAGTCCAGTACAATACCGAACTCATTCACAAGTAAGTTAATATTTAATTTTGTCTAAACTTTGGGGTTCACTTCAATAGCGGGTGGATTTTTATTGTAGAATATTCCATTGTTGTGTTTAAATCTTTGTGTTATTATTTATAAAGTTATGATACATAGAAGGAGTGTTTTACAGATGGATAAAATTAGGGTGGTTTTACCGCAAAAATATGATTTGGTAACGGGAGATACGTTCCAACTGTTTTACAGAGGTGTCGTAGAAGCTCCTGACCCTTTTTGCTATGATATTCTTACAGTTTGTGAAAAAGGTAAAAACTTTCCCAGATATTTTGAATTTTGCCCGGAAGAACCGGGTGAATACGAGCTTGTGATTTATGTATACAGTGCAGATAGAACATTGTTAGGAGAGGGGAAAACTTTGCTTAAGGTTGTTGAGCCTGAAGTTCCGTTAAAGTCTCTTAATATTCTATGTATGGGCGATTCTTTAACAGTTGGCGGTCGGTGGCCGCAAGAAGCATACAGAAGGCTTGCAGCAACCGACGGAGAACCTAAAGGCTTAGGCTTTAAAAATATATCATTTATAGGTAGCTGTAGAAAAGATGATGTATGCTATGAAGGCTATGGCGGTTGGAAATGGGAAAGCTATATGGCAAAAGTAACAGGTGCGATGTGGGTAGAATGTAAGTTTGATAAAACAGAAGAAGACCAGCATTCTATATGGCAGGATGAGCAGGGAAATCTGTGGCAAATTGAGACCCTAGATGAATTCGGTTTTATTAAATTTATGCGATATGGTGAACATAAAGCAGAAATGCCGCAAAGTGGATATTTGTATCATTATAAAAATGCTGTAAATAAAGAACCTATTTGTATTAAAAGTTCATTTTCAGGCAGACCCAGTCCGTTTTATGATGCAGAAAGTGAAAAAATAGATTTTGCATCATATTGTAAGCGCAATAATATAGATAGTGTTGATGCGGTGTATGTTTTACTGGGGTGGAATGGTTTGCATAAGGCGAAAACAACCTTAAAAGAGCATTGCAATACTATTATCAAAAATGCAAAAGAAGTTGTTGATATGATACATAATGAATACCCTAAAGCGCAGATAAGGGTAATGGGCTTGCAGATACCGTCTGTTAATGGTGGAATGGGAGCAAATTATGGTGCAGTTATGCCGTATTGCGATGACTACGGAATTACCCGATATGTTATGGACTTAAATCAGGCATATGAAGCATGGACTCAGGAAGATGGATATTGTGAGTTTATGGAATTTATTAATATTTCGGGACAGTTTGATACCGATTATAATATGCAGTGCACAGAAAAAAAGGTGAACACACGCAGTAAATCAACCGAGTTCATAGGAACAAACGGTTTACATCCTGCGCACGAGGGATATATGCAGATAGCGGATGCAGCGTTTCGCAATATGGTGCATTTGTGTAAAGAATACAGATAAAATAAAAATGGAGGTAAAAATATTATTTTTTACTTCCATTTTTATTTAAAAATTATAATTGTTTTAAATATTTTGTAGGAGAAAGGCCTGTTATTTTAACAAAATTTCTATAAAATGTTGAAAAATCGTTATAACCGCAAAGACCGTATATGGCAGTAATTTTATAACCGCGTTTAATGTATTCGGTTGCTTTTCTTATTCTCTGCAGGTTTAAATAGGTGTTAAAAGAGCAACCGGTTGTGTCAGAAAAAACCTTGCAGAATTTCGTTTTAG
The DNA here is from genome assembly GCA_045593125.1 of Congzhengia sp. GTDB lineage: Bacteria > Bacillota > Clostridia > UBA1381 > UBA9506 > Congzhengia. The sequence goes on from JAZNWB010000012.1 coordinate 1,803, forward strand.
ACATTGCAGAAAGTCTGACTATGCTTTCGAGATTTATGTCTTGATAGTAATGATTGTCGATATATTCTATGCAGCGCAGTATAAAATGCTTATTATCTTCAATTTGAATAGCAGCGGGAACACTTTCATAGTATAATCTTGCAAAAATTGAAAGAAGAACAAGAATGTAGGCTTTGACGATTTCACCATAGCCTATTTTTTTGTTTTCAAATTCTTTATAAATTTGGCCGATTATATTTTCAACCCTTAAAGCTTCTTCAGAAGAAAGAGAAATTTTGAGGCGAATATTATTTTGTGCCAGCTGATTATTCAGAAAGCTTGACGCAAATGAATCGTGCACATGTGATGTAACGGCGTTGGGTAAAAATGACAGTGAGTAAAATGCGGCATCTTCATCATCAGATATTCGGTGCTTTATGCCGGGTGGAACAATAAACATATCTCCCACCACTAATTTTGCTTTACTGTCGTTTATGTGATGCGTCAGAGCCCCTTTTTTTATATAATATATCTGAAAATATTCGTGAGAATGTAATTTTTTGGCTTCGACCGAATTGTGCACTTCTTGTATATGAATTCCATTTGAAGCATTTTTATAATATTCTAGTACAAAATTTTTGTAATCCAATAATATCACCTCGAAAAAATCTTATCATACTTTTGTCCAAAATGCAATGTTTTATTAACATAATGCAATAAAAACAAATAAACAGAATGTTATAATTACATAAAAAACAAAAGGAGATTATTTTATGTCTAAAAAAACTTATTTTTACATTGATGATGTAATTTGGTTAATGCGTGATTTAACAAGAGAAAAGCCGAATTCAATTTTTGACCATTTCTTTATGCGTGTTTTAAAAGAGGCACACGACAGATATGGACTAAAAGTACAGTTAAATCTGTTTTACAGAACTGATTTTTATTACGGCAACGATGAGTTTACACTTGCAGAAATGACTGAAAGGTATAAAAAGGAATGGGAAGACAATGCCGAATGGATAAGATTCGGATTTCACTCAAAGCAAGAATTTCCTGACTATCCGTATATAAATGCATCTTATGAAGATGTAAAATCTAATTATGAGGATATCAGAAATGAAGTTTTCAGATTTGCTTTTGAAAAGAACTGGGGAACAACAGTTAATCCACATTGGAGACCTATGAGCAAGGAAGGCTGTAAGGCTCTTGTGGACTGCGGTGTTAAATTTACTTGTGCGACAATAGGTGAGAAAAAAGACTATAACGGCGACCCAACCTCGCTTCCTTACGGACACGCACAAAGACTTTTGAACAACAAAAAACCTGAAACAGCGACATTTATCAGAGAAACAAAAAATCTTGCAATACTTAATTCTTTATGCGGATACAATCATTTAACAGAAGATAAGCTTGCGACATCCTTGCATAATCTTGAGTATTATGTTGATAAAGAAATAGGTATAAATATTAAAACATTTCTTTCAGGTCCGTTAATTGACCAAAGTAAGCTTGAGGACATACGTGAAGAAATGGCTGAATATGCAAAGTATGAATTTGTAGGCTGGGCGACACATGAACAGTATTTCCATTCTGATTACTTCGGATACCAGCCTGATATAGCAGACAAGCTTTATACGGCATGTGAGGTTCTTAAGGAAAATGATTTTGAGTATATTTTTCTTGAAGATATATTGGAGGATTAATTATTATGAAAATTGTTGCATTAAACGGACTTTTAGGGTATGGCTATAGCGAGGAAGCTTTAGAAATTGCTTTTTCAGAGAAGGTTGATTATCTTGGTGTAGATGCCGGTTCAACCGACCCGGGACCGTATTATCTCGGTAGTGGAAAATCTTTTACAGACAGAGGCGCAGTTAAAAGGGATATCGCCCTTGCTCTTCCCAAAGCTCTTGAGCACAAAGCTCCTTTCATAATAGGAACGGCAGGCGGAGCAGGAAGTAGTGTTCACGTCAAATGGCTTAAAGAAATATTGCTCGAGGTAGCAAAAGAGCGAAATTTAAGCTTTAGATTAGGTATGATATTAAGTGATGTTGATACAGAGTATGTTCTTGAAAAGTTTGACAACGGAAAGCTCGTTGACATGAGCAGTGAATTTTTAGCAGATAGAAACAGCATAAAAGACAGTGTTCGCATTGTCAGTCAAATAGGCATTGCACCTATTATAGAGCTATTTAAAAAAGATGTTGATGTAATTATTTGCGGTCGTGCCTGTGACACGGCAATTTATGCAGCTCCGTGTATTTACGAGGGTTACAGCGAAGGACTTGCTTTCCATATGGCTAAAATTATGGAGTGCGGAGCTATGTGTTCAGAACCCGTTGCTGCAGCTGATGTAATGCAGGCGTACATATATGATGATTACTTTGAGCTTCGCCCTGCAAACCCAATTCGCAGATGCACAGTTGACAGAGTGGCAGCACATACTCTTTACGAACAATCTAATCCGTACTTAATATATGAGCCGGATGGTGTTTGCGATTTAACAAATTCTGAGTTTAAGCAGGTGGATGAGCGCACAGTAAGAGTAAGCGGTTCAGTTTTCCACGAGGCTAAGGATAAAACCTTAAAGCTTGAGGGTGTAAAATGCTCAGGCTACAGAACGATTTGTCCTGCAACTGTTTATGATAGCGAAACAATTAAAAATATTGATAAAATAACAGAAATAGTTACAGCTTTTGTAAAAGAAAATACAAAAAATACACTCCCTGAAAACAGCTATGAGATTAATTTTAAATTAAACGGCGGAGCGGAAAGCTCTTTAGGAGTAATTATAGATATAGTGGGAAAAACGCAGGAAATAGCAGATACCGTGTGTGCGTTAGCCAGAAGCCGTATGCTTCATTGTGATTATGAGGGCAGAAAATCTACAGCAGGAAATCTTGCGTTTCCGTTTTCGCCGTCAGATATTCACGTTGGGCCTATTTATGAATTTTCGGTGTTTCATTTGGCAAAGGTTGATTCTCTGCTTGAAACAGCAAAAATGTCAGTAGAGGAGGTTTGAGGATGAAAAGACTTATTGAATACACAAAAATTTTAAGAAGTAAAAATGCAGGCCCTCTTTTCATTACATTTGATTTAATTTTTAATTCAAAAGAGGATATGGAATATGTAGAGCAAAGACTAAAAAAAGCAGATATTGCAAAAGCCTACGATGTTTCAGAGGAAAAGATAGATATAATATCATATGGTGTTGTAAATTCAATAAAGATAACTTTCCCCAGAAAAAATATAAGTGGAAGTTTGACAGATAATGATATTTACGGATGTCAGCAACATATGCCGCTTGCAAATATTTTAATTTAGGAGTGAATAAAATGTATGCTGATAAAAACTATATAATTTCTTTAAGACGTGAAATTCATGAGTATCCCGAAATAGAGTTTGAACTACCAAAAACTATTGCCGTAGTAAAAAGAGAGCTTGACAGTTTAGGTATCGAATATACCGAAAAATATGGTGAGTCAAGTGTAGTAGGTATTCTAAATCCTGACAAAAATCACTTCACAATCGGTATTCGTGCCGATATGGATGCCCTGCTGATTGAAGAAAAGACAGACCTTCCTTTTAAATCGAAAATAAAAGGACAGATGCACGCCTGCGGACATGATGCTCATACGGCAATGCTTTTAGGAACGGCAAAGGCGTTAAAAGAAATGGAAGATAAGCTTTCTTGCAGAGTGATGCTTGTTTTTCAACCTAGCGAAGAAGGTACGCGCAGTGGTGCAGAGGAACTTGTAAATGGCGGCATTATGGAAGAAATAGATGTTATAATCGGTGTTCATGTAGAAAATTGGCTCGAATCTGGCAAAATAGGCATATGCAAGGGAAATTCTATGGCATCGTGCCGTAATTTTGAACTGGAATTCTTCGGTCATACTGCACATGCAAGTCTTCCTCAGACTGGAAAAGACGCTTTGGCAGCAGCAGTAGGCGCTTATAATGGAATTCAAACTATGCTTACAAGAAAAGTAAACCCATTTGCACGGTATATTTGTTCTGTGGGCAGGCTTGATGCGGGAACCACACAGAATGTAATTGCTGATTATGCAAAAATGCTCGGAACAATACGGACATATGATTTAGAACTTGACAAAATGATTATAGAAAACATAGAGGATATAGCACAAAAAAGTGCAGAAAGTTTTGGTTGCACATGTAAAGCAACAACGAAACTTTTGGATGCAGTTGTATACAATGACCCTGAAATATCCGACCTCATATTAGAATCAGCCAAAAAAGTAATAGGAGAGGAAAATATCGCTGAAATGCCAATTAAAATGAGCTCTGAAGATTTTGCCAACTATCTTTTGAAAAAGCCCGGAGTCTTCATAAGATTAGGTACTAGAAACGAAGAAAAAGGTATTACAACACTTCCTCATAACAACGATTTTATGATAGATGAAGATGCACTTTCTGTTGGTACAGATGTAAGTGTTCAATTCGTGCTTGATAATATGAATGGAATAGATATGGAAAACAAAAAACTGAAGGAAGCTTGAGGTGAAGGTTAATGATTAAAACAGAAGTTTATGAAAATGCGCTTTTTGAAACAATAAAACGTGGAGCAACAGAAATTTCTCCTGACGTAAAAGATGCGTTTATAAAGGCTATAGAAAGAGAAGAAAATATTGACGCACAAAAAGGATTAAAGGCTACACTTGAAAGCATGGAAATGTCAAAGGTTAGAGAAAATCCGCTTTGTGTTGATACCGGTTGGCCGATATTTTATTTTAAGGTAGGCAACCAATGTGAACTTGAGGGCGGCTTCGTAGAGCTTGAAAATGCCGCACGCCGAGCAGTTGCAAAGGCAACAGAACTGGGATATTTGCGAGCGACAATGAAACATCCGCTGACCGGCTATGACCCGGGTAACAATATTGGTATGAATATCCCTGATTTTACATATCAGTTTGTGGATGGTGATTTTATAGAAATGTCATACGCAGCAAAAGGCGGCGGAAGTGAATGCTTCGGCGGAACAAGACACAGAATAGTTGCATTTGCTGACGGGATAAAAGGTATAGAAAAATTTGTAATCGACAGTTTTGTGGCTTCTGCAAGAGCTGGTGCGGTTTGTCCGCCATCTGTTTTAGGTATTGGTATTGGCGGAACAGCCAATGTAGCGGCGAATTTAGCAAAAGAAGCTGCGTGTTTAAGAACAGTAGGCTCTCGTCATCCTGACCCTATGTTTGCAAAAATAGAGGAAGATTTATACGAGGCATTAAACAGCCTTGGAATAGGAATTTTAGGTGCGGGTGGAAGCACCTCGGTTCTTGCTGTTAATGTTGAATACGCCTACACTCATATCGCAGGAATTGCTTGTGCTACCAGTACAAACTGTATGGTTGCACGCCGTGCATCTGCCAGAATAGATGCAGACGGCACAGTAAGAAAAATGACAAGTCCCAACTGGTTTGGCGACAGATAGGAGGATATATATGGCAGAATATCATTTAACATCACCCCTGACCGATGAAGATGTTTCAAAACTTAAACTGGGCGATACCGTTTATATAAGCGGTGAGTGCTTTACTTGTCGCTCAAGACTTCAGAAATATATTTTTGATGAAAATAATGTTTTACCCTTTGACACAAAAGATAGAAATATTCTCATACATAACGGACCTATTGTTGTAAAAGAAAACGGAGAGTGGAAGCTTGTTTCGTTTATGCCTACATCAAGCATACGGTTTGAAAAGTGGGGCGCAAAAAGTGTTTCAGAGTGGAACTTAAAAATGATTGTGGGCAAAACAACTATGGGAGAAAAAACTGCAAAAATGATGAAAGAAAAGAAATGTGTTCATGTTTCACCACGCTCAGTAAGTCCTAATCTTTGGATAGATTCAATAGAAGTGCAGGATGTTTATCTCTACGACGAGTTGGGAAGAATAGAGGCGGCTTGGTTCTTTAAATTAAATGATTTGGGGCCGTTTATTGTGGATATTGATGCAGAGGGCAATAATTATTTTGACCGTCTGGACAAGGATATTGCTGATAAAAAAGATGCAGCTTTAAAAAAGCTTGGTATTGATGATTCGTTTGAATTTACAAAGCTGTATTAAAGTATATTTTCAGCATATTAAATTAATAAATATATACCTTATAAATGTAGAATTTTTTGGAAAGGGTGTAGAAAAATACATTTACATTAGAAAAAAACATTATTAAAATGGAATACAAGATAAATATAATAGAGAAATTGTATTTTATATGGTGTTTTTAAGAGAGTAATAGCCCAAGAAAGGACGATGACAATGAAAAAACTTAAGGTTATTTTAATCGGTGCTGGATGCAGAGGGATAGGTTATACCGATGGTATGAAAGAACAACAGGAAAAATTTGAAATTGTAGGTGTAGCAGAGCCTGTTGAAGACAGACGTAATTACATTAAGGAAAAGCACAGCATTTCGGACGAGCATTGTTTTGATACTTGGGAAAAAATACTTGAGATTCCTAAATTTGCAGACATTGCCGTAATTGCTACTATGGACAGAGAACATTGCGGTCCTGCCTTAAAAGCTTTGGAGTTAGGATATGACTTGCTTTTAGAAAAACCTGTTGCTCCCACTCCTGAAGAATGTATACAGATTATGAAACAGGCAGAAAAGTATGGCAGAAAGATTATGATTTGCCATGTGCTTAGATATACTCCTTTTTATAATAGATTGAAAAATGTACTTAAATCCGGTATTATCGGAGATATAGTTTCTGTTGTACATAACGAGGATGTAGGTGCTAAGCACCAGAGCCATAGCTTTGTGCGTGGAAACTGGGGTAATTCGGTTAAAAGTTCGTGCATGCTGTTGCAAAAGTCCTGCCATGATTTAGATATTATTCAATTTCTTTTGGATAAAGAATGCAAAAGAGTTCAGTCTTTCGGCTCTTTAAGACATTTTAGAAGAGAAAATGCACCGGAAGGCGCTCCTGAATATTGTATAGAGGGATGTCCGAAAGCGGAAGAATGTATTTATAATGCTACAAAGCTTTATACAAACGATGACCTTCATCCTGATTTTATCGAATGGTTCAGAACAACGGCAACTCATTTGACAAAGCCGACACTAGAGGATGCAGAAAAAGCGATAAGAACAACACAGTATGGAAAATGTGTTTATAAATGTGATAATAACGTGGTTGACCACCAGGTTGTTAATATGGAGTTTGAAGACGGAATTACAGTTGCATTTACAATGTGCGCTTTTGCAAATGGAGGCCGTACAACAAAAATCATGGGTACAAAAGGCTGGATTATGGCAGATGTTTCTAAAGACAGTATAGAGGTGTTTGACCATGCAACCAATAAGGGGAAACCGGCAGGTGAAAGTGCAGGCAATGTTGATGTTGCAATTACCGGCGGACACGGCGGCGGAGACACCGGAATAATAAATGCGCTTTATGACTATGTGACAGGTGAAAAAACAGCGGATGAGGTAAGTGAAATCGGTATTTCGTGCAAAAATCATATGATGGCATTTGCGGCTGAACAGTCAAGATTAGAAGGCAGCGTAATTGATTTAGAAGAATATATGAAAACCCTGGGAATGTAATGTTTATACTAACAAAAAATATATGAATGTGGTGAAAAATATGAGACTGATTAGTGATATTTGTTATAGCAAATCAGAGCATATAGAGAAATATCTCGATATGTATCTTCCTGATGCCGACAGCTTTAAGGTTTTAATTTATATGCACGGCGGTGGATTAGAGCATGGAGATAAAACCACAAGAAGAACTGTTGGTAGATACATTGCGGAACATGGAATTGCCTTCATACCGATTAATTACAGATTATATCCGCAAGCGGTGTATCCTGAGTATATTTGTGATGCTGCCGAAGCGATTGGCTGGATATATAAGCACATTGGCGAATATGGTAACTGTGATGGCATTTATGTGGGTGGTAGCAGTGCAGGTGCTTATATTTCTATGATGCTTTGTTTTGATGACAGATATCTTGCGCCATATATGCTTCCTAAGGACACAATTAAAGGATATATTCACGATGCCGGTCAACCGACAACGCACTTTAATATATTAAGAGAAAGAGGAATAGATTCAAGACGGGTTGTGATAGACGAAGCAGCACCACTATATCATATCGGAAAGGCTGATGAGTATCCGCCGATGCTGTTTATTGTTTCAGACAATGATATAGCAAGCAGATATGAGCAAACGCAGCTTGTTTTGTCCACCTTAAAGAACTTTAACTACGATAAAGAAAAAATTTATTATAAACTGATGCATGGCGGTCATTGTCATTATTCAAAAACAGAAGAATTCGGTGAAATAGCATTGGATTTTTTAAATAAAAATTAATAAAAAATGCGTAACAGAAAAGGATAAATTTAAAAAGGTGGATTTTGATAATGAATATTTTATCAATAGGAAACAGCTTTTCACAGGATGCGCAAAGGTATTTGCATCAGATTGCAAGGGCTGATAATTACAACCTTAATTCTTTTAATCTTCATATAGGCGGATGTTCGCTTGCACGGCACTACAGAAATATGTTAAGTGAAGAAAAGGCATATTTTCTTGAGATGAACGGAAATAATACTGGTTTTAAGGTTTCGCTTAAAGAAGCACTTTTAAATCGTGAGTGGGATGTTATTACCGTTCAGCAGGTTAGTCGAAATGCGCCTTATTATAATACATATCAGCCGTATCTGAACAAAATTATAGATTATGTAAGGTTATGCGTTCCAAAAGCAAAGATTGCAGTTCATCAGACTTGGGCATACGAACAGGATTCCATACGCTTAAATGTCGAATTAGGATATAAGAATTATACCGATATGCTTTTTGATATAATAGAATCATATCAAAAAGCTGAAGATGAAATAAAAGCCGATTTTATTATTCCGTCAGGCGAAGCTTTTAATAAGCTTATTTCATCAGGAATAGAAAAAGTTCATCGGGATACCTTCCACGCAAGCTATGGACTTGGCAGATATACATTAGGCTTACTTTGGTATGCAACGCTGACGGGTAATGATATTAAAAACAACTCATTTTCTGGATTTGATGAAGAAATTTCGCAAACAGAAATTGAAATTGCTAAACGCTGTGTTACAGAAATGTGTAATATACAGAATAACTAGGGTCTGGGAAGGAGTATCGATATGGATACAATAAAAATAGAATCTAAAGGTGTCAAACTTATTGCGCACAGAGGATTAAGTGGTATAGAAAGAGAAAATACCTGTGCAGCATTCGTTGCGGCGGCAAACAGAAGTTATTTTGGAATTGAAACAGATATACATACTACAAAAGATGGAAAGTTTGTAATAATTCATGACGAAACAACAACTAAGGTTTCGCAGGGAAGATATAATATAGACGTTGAACAAAATGATTATGTAGCAGTTGAAAATCTTGTTCTTCCGGATAAAGACGGAACAACCGCAAGAAAAGATATTAGAATACCTCTTTTAAAGGAATATATTAAAATCTGCAAGAAGTATGATAAGGTTTGCGTTCTTGAAATAAAGAATCTTTTTGCTGAAAGTGATTTAGAAAGAGTTGTTGAAGAAATAAAAGAAGAAGAGTATTTAGAAAACGTAATATTTATTTCCTTTGTTATGGAAAATTGTATATGTCTCAGAAAATTGCTTCCGGAGGCCAAGGTGCAATTTCTTCTTAATGAAAAAGATGTTTCTCCTGAAATTTTAAAAAAACTTTGTGATTATAACTTAGACCTCGATATAAATCATGTCGCACTTGATAAAGAAAAGGTAGAAATGCTTCATTCTAAGGGCATAAAGGTTAATTGTTGGACTTGTGATGATAAAGACAGAGCTGAAAAGTTGGTTGAAATGGGTGTGGATTTTATAACCACAAATATACTCGAATAACTAAGTAAAATATTAAACGGAGGTTATACTTATGGCTAAGAAAAAACGTTATGTGCAGGTGGGTGTAGGTGGCAGAGCAAGATTTTTTTATCAGGCAGTAGCTGAAAGATTTTCAGACACATCAGAAATTACTGCTTTTTGCGATGTGAACAGAACTCGACTTGAATATGCACAGAAAACTCTTATGGAGGATTTTGGCTATCATAAAGTTGCGCTTTATTCTGCAAATGAGTTTGAAAAAATGATAGAGGAGCAAAAACCTGATTGCGTAATTGTAACCTCGATTGACAGAACACATCATAAATATATTATAAAGGCAATGGAAATGGGCTGTGATGTAATTTCAGAAAAGCCTATGACAACAGATAACGAGAAATGTCAGCAGATTTTAGATGCTGTAAAAAGAACAGGCAAAAATCTTCGTGTTACATTTAACTATCGCTACGCAGCGCAACACTCAAAGGTGCGTGAGCTTATTATGAGCGGAGTAATTGGTGAGGTAAAATCTGTGCATTTTGAGTGGATGTTAAATACCTCTCATGGTGCAGACTATTTCAGAAGATGGCATCGAGATAAGAAAAACAGCGGTGGACTTTTGGTACATAAATCAACACATCACTTTGACCTTGTTAATTTCTGGCTTGGAACACAGCCAAAGCAGGTGTTTGCCTATGGCGACTTGCTGTTCTATGGCAGAGAAAACGCTGAAAATCGTGGTGTAGATAAGTTCTACAGCCGTGTTCATGGCTCAGAAAATGCAAAGGGTGACCCGTTTGCGCTTGTTATGGAGGGTGTTCCAAATCTTGAAGGACTTTACTTAAACGCAGAAAAGGATGACGGATATATTCGTGACCAGAGTGTATTTGGTGACGGAATCAGCATTGAAGACACAATGAATGTTTTAGTTCGTTATGAAAACGGAGCCATTATGTCATATTCTTTAACCGCATATTCACCTAAAGAGGGTTACAGAGTGGTGTTTACAGGCACAAAGGGAAGAATTGAAGCAGAAGCATCAGAAGTAACCTATGTAAACGGCTCAGGCGATAAGGACTTAGAGGGTGCAACAAAAGAAAATTCAATAAAAGTATATCCAATGTTTGGCATTCCTTATGATGTTGAAATACCGACGGCTAAAGGTGGTCATGGTGGTGGAGACCCGGTACTTTTAAATGATATTTTTGGCACTCCCGAGCCTGACCCGTTAGAGAGAGCAGCATCACACGTTGCCGGTGCAATGAGTATTCTAACCGGTATTGCAGCCAATAAATCAATTGCAACAGGAAGACCTGTTGATATTAAGGATTTAGTGACATTCTAAAGTGTATAGATTAAAAGCCTCACAATTGTGAGGCTTTTAATTATTGTTAA
>JAZNWB010000013.1:0-5691 GCA_045593125.1 Congzhengia sp.
AAACTGTATTACACGAGTTATGGTTCCTTTTAATGGTGACTATGTAATCAGAAAAACTTTTACAAACTGGAAAAACGAAGAAATATTCCAGCTTGATACAGACAATATTGAAGGCGTAAAAATGGTGGTTGTTCCCAGAGATCGCAGTAACCATTACGGCGAGGATATTGCTTTTACGAAGGTATTGGCAGACTATGGCGTTACTGCCGTGGCAGAATTTGACCAGACCGTCTGGGCGTCTGATATGCCCCAGCTTACTGCTACCATCCGTTACAACGCACCCTCAGGCGGAGAAAAATTAAAAGCTCTGTGCGGTATGTACGATGAAAACAACAAGATGGTTGCAAGCGACATTCAGGACTTTACGCTTTCACAGGGCGAAGGCTCGGTAAGTCTTTCTATGGATACTGTAGCGGAGGCTGTTACAGCTAAGGTGTTCTTGTGGGAAGCAGATACTCTTGCACCGCGAAAGGACGATGTCGCGGTACTTACCAAGGTAACCAACGCAAACTTTGTGTATGTTGATGCTGAAAAAGGCACAAGCAACACAGCCTACGGATACAAGAATCCCCTAAAAACAATTGCTCAGGTTAATACAGCGCTTACCAGTCTTAAAAATACAAGTCCCAAGGATACTTATGTAATCTTAATGCCCGGTCTTCATCAGGTGACATCTACATTTGAATTGACAGCCAATAATACATCAGCAGATTACAAAACATCATTTGTATCCTACAATAAAAATGACAAGGGCGTAATCTCAGGCGGTACGAACTTAACAGGTAAATTTTCTCATTACAGAAATGGCATTTATCGTGCACCTGTTCCTGTTGGCACTCAGTCAAGACAGTTGTATGTTAACGGAGTAAAGGGTGTGCGTGCAAGAAGTGCAGGCAAACCGGCAAATGCTGTAAATACAACGAGCTATACAAGTGGCAACCTTAACACATTAGGTGTAATTACCACAACAGACACCTTCTATAAAGATTATGAACATATTAATGATTTAGAGCTTGTATTCTATTCATTGTGGACAATGAGCCGTTGTGGTGTGTCATCAATTACAGATAACGGCGACACAATCGCGTTTAATATGGATGAAATAGGCTTTACGAACATTTCAAGCAAGGGCAACACAAGGGCAAGAACACCAGCTTGGATTGAAAACGCATACGAGCTTATTGATGAAGGCGGCGAGTGGTATTTAGATGAAGAAGGTGGCTATCTCTACTATCTCCCCAGAGTAGGCGAGAGTATGACTACTGCCGAGGTAATTCTTCCTACATTTGACAATTATTTCAAAGAAGACGGTCCTATGATTAAGGTTGGCGGTGCAGCAGGTGCACTTGCAAAAAATGTCGAGTTCAACGGCGTTGAGTTCTCGCACACAACCTGGACCAGACCCTCTACAGAGTATGGTCATTCCGACGCACAGAACAACCATATCAGAGAAAGAGGTATGGAAACTGAGGTTGCTGCTTCAACGACCGACAGACTTACAGACGGTGCTATAGATGTGACATACGCTGATAATATTGACTTTTTAAATTGCGACTTTACCCGTCTTGGTATCACAGCCCTGAGGCTTTTAGATGGTGCTGACAACTGTGATATTACCGGAAATGAATTTTTCTATATCTCAGGCAGTGCAATGAATATCGGCGATCCTTATCAGGGCGTATTTAATTCATCGGGAACAGGCAAAAAGACGGCCGAACAGTACATTCTGGATAATATCAATGTTACAAACAACTACATTCACCATGTAGCCGATGATTACTGGTCAGCTGCTGCGATTTCAGCAGGTCATCCCAGAAACTCAACCATCATGCATAACGAAATCTGTAACATTCCTTATTCAGGTATGCATATCGGTTACGGGTGGTCCGATTATCCCACAACCACAATGGTTTTAAGAATTGAAAACAACTACATTCATGATTTGTTCCAGGGTGATATCTATGACGGCGCCGCTATCTATACCATCGGTGGTACAGGCGGTACTTCAGCAAATCCCTGTACAATAAAAGGTAATTTTATTGAAAATATTGGTCCCGGTGCTGCGACACTTTATAACGACCAGGGCTCAAGATTCTGGCTTGTTGAAAATAATGTATCAGACATCAGCGATGCATGGGGAGAAAATGATCCCACAACAGGCGAGTACAAAGATCCGTCAAACTGTATGAACATTAATTCTGACACTACTGATGCAACCAGAGATAATTATCTTACCTGGCGCAATAATTATTCTAATGTAAATCATGTTTATATTGCTTCTGACGCACGAAAAAATGATACGACAGTTTCGTTGGAAAAACCTATTGGCCATGATGCGTCAACAGGCACATGGAACGCCGAGGCTCAGGCTATAGTTGATAATGCAGGTATCGAAGATGAATACCGCAACAACTTCGAGTTTGGCTTGCGGGCACTTTTAGTTCCTCGAAAAGTTACACTCACAGCAGGCGAAACATTTGCAAATGTTCCTTGTCCTATTACCAGCAAGGATACAAAGTATAAGAATAACGCTAACGCTTTAGTTGTTAGTGTTGTATCAAGTAATACAGCAGTAGCAACTGCAACAGCAGACAAAATCACAGCGGTTTCAGCAGGTACAGCAGTTATAACGTATACGGTAAAAGAAGGCAGCATCTACATAGATGTATCGACAACAGTAACAGTGAAATAGAACAATTTAAAAGACTCAGCTTACGCTGAGTCTTTTTTTTGCTATAAAATCGTCAAATTATACAAAAAAAACAATATATAATTACCTTTTTTGTAAAAAACACTTGAAAATTTTTATAATTTATGATAATATGACATAAATACCTTATGATATAAAAGGAAGATAGTGTACATGAGTAACAATGAAAACAAAAAGTACATAAAACCCACAGCAAAGGTTAAGACAAAATACAACTTATTCAGAAACAGAACCTTGCTTCTTATTGATATGCTTGTTGTTGTTTTTGCATATTTTGTTACGCCCGTAATCGTTGATGGTATTGATAATGCTATGAGAATGGTAGCAAGCCAGTACACCACTATTTTAGCATCAATGCTGGTGTTTGTTGCAGTACTTTATATAGCAGGAGTTTATACTGTGATGTGGATTCATGCAAGCGTCAAAGACTATGCACGTATTCTGTATGCAGGATTAGTGGCGTCAGTATTTGTATTAATGATAAACAATCTTATGGTTCACTTCAAATATACGTTATACGGTCCACGACAGACAATATGTGCAGTATTTATAATTCTTGTGTTTATGTTATCTTCCCGCATGCTGACCTACGCTCTGTACAGTGTTTACAGAGAAAGACAACACACTGCTACCGATGTGAAAAAACAACGTCTTTTAATTATCGGTGCAGGCAGTGCGGCAATGATTATGATAAAAGATCTCGCGGGAAACAATAATTTAAACTACGATGTAGTTGGTTTTATAGATGATGACCAGACAAAGCACAATGCAATAATTTACGGAGTAAGAGTACTTGGCAATAGATATGATATCCAACATATATGCAATGAGAAATCAGTAGATGAGATTTTGATAGCTATCCCTTCAGCAGGAGCATCTGACAGAAGAGAAATTCTTGAAATTTGTAATGAAACTGGTTGCAAGATCAAGATTTTACCCAGCATTGACCAGGTGATTTCGGGTGCGGACATAAAAAATCACGTACGTGATGTACAAATTGAGGACTTGCTGGCACGCGAGCCAATAAAACTTGATAATACAGAAATTTCAAATTATATCGAAGGAAAAACCGTGCTGGTTACTGGTGGAGGCGGTTCTATTGGTTCTGAGCTCTGCCGACAGATTATGAAATACAGCCCCGAAAAGCTAGTGCTTTTAGATATTTATGAAAACAATGCATACGACCTGCAGATGGAGTTGAATAAGGAATATGGTACAGAAAAAATAGATGTTATTATTGCGTCTGTGCGGGATAAAGACAGACTTAAGAAGGTATTTTTGAAGTACAACCCTTACATAGTATTCCATGCAGCAGCACACAAGCACGTGCCATTGATGGAAGCTAATCCCGGAGAGGCTATAAAAAACAATGTATTTGGAACTTTGAATGCGGCACAGTGTGCAGATGAGTGCGGAGTAAAGCGTTTTGTGTTGATTTCTACAGATAAGGCTGTTAATCCCACAAATATAATGGGTGCTACAAAGCGAGTGTGCGAAATGATAGTTCAGTGTGCTCAGGCCAACAGTAAAACAGAGTTTGTTGCAGTTCGTTTTGGTAATGTTTTAGGTTCGAACGGTAGTGTTATACCGCTTTTTAAAAAGCAAATTGAGGCAGGTGGTCCTGTAACAGTAACCCACAAGGAAATAACGCGTTTCTTTATGACAATACCTGAAGCAACACAGCTTGTTTTACAGGCTACAAGCTATGCCAAGGGCGGAGAGATATTTGTTCTTGATATGGGTGAGCCTGTAAAAATTTATGACCTTGCCAAAAATCTCATCAGACTCTCTGGCTATAAGCCTGATGAAGATATAAAAATTGAAGTGTGCGGTCTTCGTCCTGGTGAAAAGCTATATGAAGAGCTTTTGATGGAGGAAGAGGGGCTCAAAAACACGGAGCATGATAAAATATTTATTGGTAAGCCGATTGATATCGAAAAAGATAAATTGTTCTCAATGCTTGCTGATTTAAAAGAAGCAGCAGAAAAAGACGATATTGAGGCAATTAAAAGTTCTGTTGAAAGAGTGGTACCTACATATATAAGACAAAAGTAGCATAAAAAAACAACCCCGTGGGGGTTGTTTTTTTATTGTTATTCTGCGGGTTGCATTGGTTGTGAGACTGGCTCTTTGTGTGTAACCTCTGTTCCGACATATGTGGGGACAATCTGCACAAATGTGTTACCGGGATTAAGCTTAAGAGGAGAACCATCTAAGAGTGTATACTTGGTCTTTGAATCACGTGCAGTCTTTTCCCATTTAATTTCCACCATTTTACCGTCTGAGAAATAGTAACCTGTTCCTGAACCGATATTTTCAAGGTCTTGTCTGCCTTTATCCTCGGTATCGGGGAGGTTTACGTTTTTCACAGTATACATGATGATATTTTTAGCGCTTAGAGCCTCTCCTGTCTGGGAATCGTGGGTTTTGCCATTGACATAACGGATAAAACGTTTTGTTGTCTCGTCATATTTGTATGCTACCTTATAGAAATTTGCATAAGGTATGGAAATTTCCAATATATCTGTTCCTTCGGGAATTTCGTCGTTCTTGTTGTATTCAGGAATTTTGTTTTCTGTTGTGCGACGATATTCTTTTTTGTCCGCGCGGTCTGAAATATTTTTAAGTGAGGTGTACAGATTGTGCCAGGTTTTGTCATATGTGTTGTCACGCCAGTAGATATCACTGTCGCCTGCAACACCATTGATGTTATTCACTCCTAATGCTTTAATATCCTTTGCAGCTTTGGGACTCCAACCGGCATGGGTGTAAATAGCATCGTTTTCCAATGCGTAATCAAGGAAATAGTGGCGTGAGGAACGGATAGGACCTATTTTTTCCAGAGTATGGTCCTTAAAGAGCGCCATAAACCTTGTGGCTCTGCCTTCTACAACTATTTCGTATACCATATACGCACTTTCGAGTCCAATCTGAGGACGGGCGGCATCGGTGTCGTTATCAATCATAACGGCTATGGGACG
>JAZNWB010000014.1:0-10804 GCA_045593125.1 Congzhengia sp.
ATTACGGATTGTACGGCAAGCCATAACACCGCGGATAGCACAGCCCGTACCGATTACGAAAGGAATAACAGATTTACCGGACAAACCAACCCTTTTGAAAATTGGGTCTAAAACTACTGATGCGCGGGACATATAGCCGCAGTCTTCAAGTAGTGCAATTAAGAAATACATTACCATAACCAAGGGTAAAAAGCCGATAACGGCAATGACACCGCCGATAACGCCGTCAACTAAAAGTGCTGAAAGTAAGGGGTTAGCGTTTTCAAAAAGATTTGCGACAATTTCCTGACCACTCTCTAAGAGGACAACAAGCCAATCAGCAATCCATACGCCGGGGCCTACCTGAGAAATCCAGAAAACTGCATACATAACAAATGCAAATATGGGAATACCGAGCCATTTGTTTGTGAGTATCGCGTCAATTTTATCCTGGAAGTTTTTTTCGTTTGTATGTACCCTGCGTGTTTCAACGGCTTTTACTATACTGTTTACAAACTCAAAACGCAATCTGTCTGCCTTTTCTGCTTTCTGCTTGCTTGTAATGTCAATATCGCCTTGAGCATAAGGCGCAGTCTGTCCTTTCCCGATGGCAGCCACCGCCGCGTCAACAATTTCTTTCATACCCTCTGCTGAGGTTGAAACCGTTTCAATAACAGGGCAGCCAATTCTGGCAGAAAGTTCTTTTGTATCAATTACTGTTTCTTTCTTTTCGTTTATGTCGGCTTTGTTAAGTGCCACAACAACGGGAATGCCAAGCTCTAAAAGCTGTGTTGTAAAAAACAGGCTGCGGCTTAAGTTTGTAGCGTCAACGATGTTTATCAAAACATCTGGATTTTCATTTTTCACATAAGAGCTTGTAATGCTTTCTTCTGATGTAAAGGGCGACATAGAATATGCGCCGGGAAGGTCAACTACTATAATCTCTTCGTTTCCATTATATAAGCTTTTTTTAATAGAGTGTTCTTTTTTCTCAACGGTAACGCCTGCCCAATTGCCGACCTTTTCGTTTCTGCCGGTTAAAGCGTTATACATTGTGGTTTTACCGCTGTTAGGATTGCCCGTTAACGCAATTCTCATATTAAAATTCCTCCTGCCTGAAAATTTTTTATTTAAATTGTTAGTTAGATTAAACTAACTATATTTTAAAAATAATCGGCGGCTTTGCCGCCTTGTTTTAAAAAACAATAATTGCTTCAGCCAACTGCTTATCAATATTATATCTTCCGTCTTTAATTGAAACTACGCAACCGCCCTTTAAGTGAGAAATCACGGTTATAGGCTCACCACTGTAGCAACCCAAAGAGAAGAGGAAAGAATTTAACTCTTCATCATCTGTTTCAATTTTTTTAATGATATATTCTTTGCCCTCTAAGGCTTCGTATAAGTTCACAAAATCACCTTAATTCTAGACCTTTTGAACAGGGTACCATCCTGTTTCTTAAGTTAGTTTACCATAACTAACTCGGCTTGTCAATACTTTCCTTTTAATTTTTTTGACTTTTACAAAATTATGGTTTATAATTGAATTAACATCATTTTTAAAGAGGTAATATTATGGTTATTAAAGAATCAGCTGAAAATTATCTTGAATCTATTTTAATGATAAAAAAACAAAAAGGTTTTGCAAGAAGTATTGATGTTGCTAACGACTTAGGCTTTTCAAAACCTTCTGTTTCTGTTGCAATGAAGAATTTTCGAGAGGAAGGCTACATAGTAATAGATGATGAGGGACATATTTCTCTTACAGAGAAAGGCCTTAAAATAGCGGAGGGCGTTTATGAACGTCATCAGGTAATTGCCAAAGCTTTAATTGCTATAGGTGTAGATGAAAAAACTGCGCATGAAGACAGCTGTAAAATTGAGCACGACATAAGCGAACAAACCTTTGAGAAGTTGAAAGAGTATATGAAGAAGATAGATTAGCAAAAACTCAGACAAAGCGTGCTGTTTTTATGAGAATAACATAAAGCAGTACGCTTTTTATATGAATTTTTAAATTTTTAGTTTTTGTATCAAAATACGAAAAAATTCATTGAAATTTGTAATGCTTTGTGGTATAATTAATGCGTATGCTTATCTATACGTGTTTATCACTTAACTGATAATATAAATTTATTCTATATGGGAGGATAAAAATGGCTAAAAAATTTAAAACCATGGACGGTAACTGCGCCGCTGCACATTGCGCCTATGCTTTTACAGAAGTCGCAGCTATCTACCCGATTACGCCCTCGTCTACAATGGCTGAATACGTAGACCAGTGGAGCGCAAACGGACTTAAAAACATTTTTGGTCAGACTGTTGAAGTTGTTGAAATGCAGTCTGAGGCAGGCGCCGCAGGCGCTGTTCACGGCTCGTTACAGGGCGGTGCGTTAACTACAACATTTACAGCATCTCAGGGTCTTCTTTTGATGATTCCTAATATGTACAAAATCGCAGGTGAATTATTGCCTACAGTTTTCCACGTTAGTGCAAGAGCATTGGCTGCTCACGCGCTTAACATTTTCGGCGACCATCAGGACGTTATGGCTTGCCGTCAGACAGGTTTTGCACTCCTCGCTTCAGGCAGTGTACAGGAAACAATGGACTTAGGCGGTGTTGCTCACCTTGCTTCTATTAAAGGAAGAGTTCCCTTCCTCCACTTCTTCGACGGTTTCAGAACTTCTCACGAAATTCAGAAAATCGAAGTTATGGATTACGAAGATTTAAAATCATTAGTTGATTGGGATGCTTTAAAAGCATTCAAAGACAACGCTTTAAATCCTGAACACCCCGTTCTTCGCGGTACAGCTCAGAACCCTGACATCTACTTCCAGGGAAGAGAAGCTTCTAACACATTCTACGACAAAATTCCTGACATCGTAGCTGACTACATGACAGAAATTACAAAGATTACAGGCAGAGAATACAAGCCCTTCAACTACTACGGTGCTCCTGACGCAACAAAAGTTATCGTTGCTATGGGTTCTGTTTGTGAAGCAATTGAAGAAACAGTTGATTACCTTAACGCTCGCGGTGAAAAGGTTGGTGTTTTAAAAGTTCATCTTTACAGACCTTTCTCAGCTAAGTATTTCTTCGACGTTTTACCTGAAACAGTTGAAAAAATCGCAGTACTTGATAGAACAAAAGAGCCCGGCTCTTTGGGCGAGCCCCTCTATCTTGACGTTTGCAACCTCTTTACAGGTAAAGCTAACGCTCCTAAGATTGTTGGCGGTCGTTACGGCTTAGGCTCAAAAGATACAACACCTACTCAGATTGTTGCAGTTTACAACAACTTAGACGCTGCTGATTCTAAGAACGGCTTCACAATCGGTATTGTTGACGACGTTACAAATCTTTCATTAGAACTCGGCGAAAAAATCAACGCTGCTCCTGAAGGTGCTACACGTTGTAAGTTCTGGGGCTTCGGCTCAGACGGTACAGTTGGTGCTAACAAAGACGCAATCAAAATCATCGGTGACAACACAGACCTTTATGCGCAAGCCTACTTTGATTACGACTCTAAAAAATCAGGCGGCGTAACAATGTCACACCTTCGTTTCGGTAAGAAGCCGATTAAATCGACATACTTACTCGACGAAGCTGACTATATCGCTTGCCACAAGCCTTCTTACATTTATCAGTACGATATTTTAGAAGGACTTAAAAAAGGCGGCACATTCCTCTTAAACTGCGTATGGTCTCCCGAAGAGCTTGAAGAAAAGCTCCCTGGCGCAATGAAGAGATATATTGCTGAAAACGAAATCAACTTCTATATTATAAACGCTGTTGATATTGCATCTTCAATCGGTCTTGGCGGAAGAATCAACATGGTTACACAGTCTGCATTCTTCAAGCTTGCCAACGTTATTCCGATAGACGAAGCTGTTCCGCTTCTTAAAGACGCTATCAAGAGAACTTACGGCAAAAAGGGCGACAAGATTGTTGCAATGAACTGTGAAGCTGTTGATAAAGCTTTAGATGCTTTAGTTAAAATCGACGTTCCCGCTTCATGGAAAGATGCTAAAGATGATGCAGAAGTTGAAAAAGACGTTCCTGATTTCATCAAGAACATCGTTGAGCCCGTTAACGCTCAGCGCGGTAACAAGCTCCCCGTTTCTACCTTCAAAGGTATCGAAGATGGTACATTTATGCAGGGTACATCAAGATACGAAAAGAGAACTGTTGCAGTTTCTGTTCCCCAGTGGAATGTTGATAAATGTATCCAGTGTAACCAGTGTTCGTTAGTATGTCCTCACGCTGCTATCCGTCCCGTTCTTTTAACTGAAGAAGAGGCAGCTTCTGCTCCCGCTTCATTCGTTACAAAAGACGCTATCGGTCCTCAGCTTAAAGGCCTCAAATTCCGTATGCAGGTTAGTCCCAGAGATTGCTTAGGCTGCGGCGTTTGTGCTAACGTTTGTCCTGAAAAAGTTCAGGCTCTCACAATGGTTCCCGTTGA
The DNA here is from genome assembly GCA_045593125.1 of Congzhengia sp. Lineage (GTDB taxonomy): Bacteria > Bacillota > Clostridia > UBA1381 > UBA9506 > Congzhengia. The sequence goes on from JAZNWB010000014.1 coordinate 4,439, forward strand.
CACAGCTGTTGAAAACGACGCTGACAATTGGGATTATGCAATGAGTGTTCCCGTTAAAGACAACCTTATGGATAAAGGTACAATTAAAGGCTCACAGTTTGCTCAGCCTCTCTTAGAGTTCTCAGGCGCTTGTGCAGGTTGTGGTGAAACACCTTATATTAAATTAATCACTCAGCTCTTCGGCGACAGAATGATGGTTGCAAATGCTACAGGTTGTACATCAATCTGGGGCGGCTCTGCTCCTTCAATGCCTTACTGCAAAAACGCTGAGGGCAAAGGTCCCGCTTGGGCAAACTCACTCTTTGAAGATAACGCTGAGTTCGGCCTTGGTATGACAGTAGGTGTTAGAAAGATAAGAGAAACATTAAAAGCTAAAATGGAAGAAGCAATAGCTGCAGGCGTTGACGCAAAACTTGCTGACGCATTCAAGGCTTGGATTGAAGGCATGAACGATGCTGAAAAATCAAAAGCTGCTGCTAAAGAAATTGAAGCTTTAATTGCTGGCGCTGATATGAGCGTTCCCGGTGTTAAAGAGGTTGCAGATAGAGTTGACTTCTTAGTTAAACGTTCTAATTGGGCATTCGGCGGCGACGGCTGGGCATACGATATCGGTTACGGCGGCTTAGACCACGTTATCGCATCAGGCGAAGACATCAACATCTTCGTTGTTGATACCGAGGTTTACTCAAACACAGGCGGTCAGTCTTCTAAAGCTACACCTACTGCTGCTGTTGCTAAATTTGCAGCTTCAGGTAAAAAGGTTAAGAAGAAAGACCTTGGTATGATTGCTACAACATACGGATATGTATACGTTGCACAGATTGCATTGGGCGCTAATCCCAACCAAGCAATTAAAGCAATCAAGGAAGCCGAGGCTTATCCCGGTCCTTCACTCGTTATCGCATACGCTCCTTGTATCAACCACGGTATTAAAGCTAAAGGTAACATGGCTAACTCAATAGCTGAAGAGAAAAAGGCTGTTGAAACAGGTTATTGGCACTTATGGAGATACAATCCTGAGCTTAAAGAAGAAGGCAAGAACCCCTTCATCTTAGACTCTAAAGAGCCTACAGGTCAGGTGCGTGACTTCTTAGAGGGCGAAAACAGATACTTGATGCTCAAACAGGCATTCCCGGATGTAGCTGAAGAACTCTTTACAAAGGCTGAGAAAGACTTACTCGAAAGATACGAAAACTACAAAAGAATGGCTGAATAATAGCTGAAAATAAAGATGCGAAAATTTTCGCATCTTTATTTTTTTTCATAAAAAATGGAACTTTTTGAAAAAAATACCGTCGAATATAATAGACGGTTAAAATCAGTTCTTTTTTAAAACAGTTTTGGCAACGGCGCAAGCGGTTATATTGCTTGCAGACTTAGAAAGCACGCGGGAGGCTTCGCGCATGGTGGCACCTGTGGTCACAATATCGTCTATAAGCAGAACGCTTTTGCGAAAAATCCTTTCCTTATTATATAGTGTGAAAGCGCCGCGTATATTTGCCTCTCGCTTGTGCATAGGAAGACGGGACTGACGTTCTGTGTTTTTAACCTTAACTAAAACATCTGTTGCCAAAGGAATGTTTAAAAGCTCGGAGAGTCTTCTTGCAATAAGCTCCGCCTGATTGTAACCGCGCTCAGAAACGCGCTTCTTTGTCATAGGGATGGGAACGATAACGTCAAAGTCTGTATATTCCAAAGACCTAAGCCTTTTATAAATCATAAGGGCAAAGGAATCGCAAAAATCGGGGCGGTCATAAAACTTAAAAAGTGTCAGCGTTCTCTTTATTCCGCCCGAGTAACCCACACACGCAACCATTCGGTCGTACTTAGGCTTGTTGGTTAAACACTTTGAACAAAAGCTTAAACTTTTGTCCAAAGGCTCTGAGCAGGTTCTGCAAACGGAGTATCTTCCTATATAAATAGGCTTATCCTTACAACGCCTGCAAACGAACCTGTTAATTCCTGAAACCCTGCCGCAGATAACGCAAGGGTTTGGAAAACAAAAGGAAAGAAATCTATTTAATGTGGTTTTTAATGAGTTCATCGAGAGCTGCTAAATACCCGTCCTTTCCTAAACCGCAAATCTGTTTAACGCAAACCGGCTCTATAACCGAAACGTGCCTGAAGGGCTCTCTGTTATGTATGTCAGATAAATGCACCTCAACGCAAGGCAGCATAACTGAGGCGATAGCATCGCGGATTGCATAGCTGTAGTGAGTATATGCGCCGGCGTTTAAAATAATTCCGTCGTGGGTTTTGTAGCATGAATGTATTTCATCAATTATAGCACCCTCGGAGTTTGACTGAAAGCAAGAAACCGAAAAACCTAAATCTCTTGCTTTGTCAGAAACAAGTTTTTCGATGTCTGCTAAAGTGTCTGAGCCGTAAACCTCAGGTTGACGGATTCCTAACATATTTAAATTAGGTCCGTGAATAAGCTTTATTTTGTTAAACATATAAATAACCCCTTATAAAATTATTTCCTTAAATAGAATAACATACAGACGGGGTTAAATCAATAAAAAAGAATAATTTTACAAAAAAAATAAAAAAAAACTTGACATTTTCCCGCTAAACGTTTAAAATAATAGAGTAAATGTATATTTGTGTGCATTTTACCCATGGCAATTCCGCACAGATTAGTGCGTTTGCATATAAACCTGTTGGATAAAGAATGTAAATTTGTCAGAATTTTTACATTTTTATTACAACTTGGATTTTTGCATTGACTATGTCAAAATCGCGTGATATAATCAATGTATAGTAATGATGGGGTATACCCATCAAATCGCTTTTGTTGTTTTTGAAAGAGGAACAGCATTGGCGAAAACAAAACTCTTTCGATTTTAAATTTTTAAATTTATTATAAGGGAGGATTTGAGAAATTATGAAAAATCTCAAAAAACTAGTCTCTGTTATCTTAACAGTTGCTATGCTCGTAAGCTCACTCGCAGCTTTAAGCGTATCTGCTGCTTATGATGACGTAGACGCATCAAACAGCTATGCAAAAGCGATTGAAGTTCTTTCCGGTCTTAGTATTGCTAAAGGTGATGAAGAAGGTAACTTCAACCCCACAGCAGACGTTAAAAGATCTGAAATGGTTGCATTTATCTGCCGTATGAAAGGCGAAGAATCAATCGCAACAGCTACAGGTTCAAAATTTGATGACGTTGCAGAAAACCACTGGGCTAATGGTTACATTAACTGGGGTGTTGACAACGGTATCATCAAAGGTTACGGCGATGGAAACTTCGGTCCCGACGCATCAGTTACATATCAGGATGCTCTTGTTATGATCTTAAGAGCTGCTGGTTGGGAAAGAGTTTGCGAACGTTCAGACAACGGTGGTTATCCCGCTGGTTACATCAAAATTGCTAAACAGCAGGGCTTAACAGCTGGTATCACATTCAGCACAGAAAAAGCTGCAACACGTGAAGTTGTTGCTCAGGCTATCTACAACGGCTTAACAATGCCTACAGTAGCTATTTCTAAATACGCTAGCAACCCCGACGATGATGAATACACAATCTACGACGGTTCAGACGGTGCTAGAAGAACACTCTTAACCTACACAAACGAAATCTACAAAGTTAAAGCAGTTGTTGTTGATACAGCTAAATCTAACCCTGCTCTTCGTGATGAAGACGGCAACTATGTAGAACTCGACATCGAAGACAACTTTAACAACTATACATTAGGTGCTGCAATTCCTTCTGACTTATTAGCTTCAGATGAAACTGTAGACGTTTTAGTTGGTGATTCTAACATTGCTGATTACCACAAATACACAGTTGAAGCTTACATCGCTGAATACGATGTAAATGACTGGGTTGTTTTAGCAGTTGTTCCTGATACAAAATCTATTGACACAGTAACAGTTAAAGCTAACACAAACAGAATCGTAGGTCTTGAAGGCGATGTGTTCACATATCGTGAAACAAAGAAATCAACAAAAGACATCGAAATCGAACTCGCAGATACACTTGAAGTTTACTACAACGGTCAGGCTCTTTCTGATGATGGTGAAGACGGATACTATGAAGATCTTGAAGCATACTATGAAGCAGAAGAAGACACAATTGATCTCGCTGCTTTATTATCAGCAACATACGCTGAAGAAATCACATTCGTAGGCGCTAACGATGTTTACTCAACAATCTTTGTAGTAGACTATGCTTATGCTCAGGTTGAAGAAGTTGTTGAAGATGATGCTTACATTTCTACAGACGTATTAGACGATATCAACCTTGATCTTGAAGACAGAGAAGGCGACATCGTTAACCTCTTCGACGCTGAAGGCAATGCAATCGAACTTGCTGACATCGCTGAAGACGACATCTTAAACATCGTTGCTCCTTTAGTTGATGGTGGATACGATGTAAACGAAGCTAACTATGTTGACATCTATGTAACAAGCAATGCTGTTACAGGTGCAGTTGATGAAGACCATCTTGATGGTACATTCACAATCGAAGGCAACGTATACGGTTCTTTAGTAGAATTAACTGCTGGTGCTGAAGGTACATTCTATATCACAATCGACGGTAAAGTTTATGTTGCAGATGCTGAAGTATCAATCAGCAAAAACTTCGCTATTCTTTTAGGACACGAAGTTGCAACAAAATTCAGCAACTCAGTTGTTGAAATTCAGGCTTACACAACAGATGATGTAATCAAAACATTCACAGTTGCAAGCACAATCAAAGTAAACGGAACATCTTATAAGAGAACAACAAGCACAGGCAATTTACAGACAGACCTCTTTGGTGATGCAGTAGTTGATGGTGATAACTACTACACAGATAGCGACTTTGCTGAACTTTACGCAGGTGCAGATTCTGATTCTGAAGATGATACAACAGCTGATCTTAAGAGCAGATTATTCTCTTACAAAACAAATTCTGATGGCGAGTTAATAGAAATTAGATTTGCTGATACAACACCTAATTTCATCTCTGATACTCATGACGGCAAATACAATGCTGATGCAGAAGTATTTGATAACTTTGATGCTGTTGCAGATACATTAATTATCACAGCTCCTTATGATGGCACAGATATCGACACAGAAAAACTTGGTATTACAGCATTTGGTGCTTTAGATGATGAAGATCATATGCTCAACTACTACGTTCTTAACGATAACGACGAAATCGCTATCGCAACAATTGCTGATGTACTTACTTCTGCTACAAGCGGTTCACACTTTGCAGTTGTAACAGGCGTTGGTTCAGTATTTGACAAAGCTAACGATGGTTCAGTTGCTCAGTACACATTCATCCAGAGCGGCGCAGAAGTAAAAGCTAAAGTTGCATATGGTTCAGATGCTGCAGAGGTTGAATTAAACGTTGGTGACATCTTCCGTTATGGTGTTGATGCAAATGGTAACATTGATACAATTGAGCCTGTAACAGGTGCATTCGGTAATTCAGAAGAAGACGATGAATACGCAATCGAAGGTACAGTTACAGACGCTGGTACAACAAGCAGCGGCAAGAGATACATCATTGTTGGTGGCAACCGTGTTCTCTTCGCAACAGACGATGCAAGCACACTCGTATCTATCGATACACGTGACGGCGAACTTGACGAAGCTGACATCAAAGTTTTAGCAAGCGCTGCAGGCATCAAGAAGTCAACAAGCAGAACAACATATGAAGTAATCGCACTTTGCGACGAAGATGGTAACATCATTGATGCTGTAATGTACATTTCTGATGCTGAGTAATTCAGTTAATTAAAAAATTATATAAATAATTTTAAAGAGGATACTTCGGTATCCTCTTTTTTTTACATATAAAAGATGGGTTGTAGCAAAATGCTACAACCCATCTTTTGTTGTGTTATAAATCATTTTCTAATTGTTATATTTTTTCTTTTTGACTCAATTATCCCCTCGTCATTTAACCTTTTAATTTCTCTCTGCATTGCGCTTCTGTCAATGCTTAGGTAATCTGCCAGGGATGAAAGAGAAAAGGGCAGGGAAAACGAAAATGAGCCTTGTTCGTTTGCCTGAATTTCAAAGTATGCTATAAGCTTTTCCCTGATTGTTCTTTTACTCAGAACTTCAATGTGGTGTGACTGTGCCGACATTTTTTTTGCAAGCAGCGAAAATAGATTATCTAAAAATCTTTTGTGGTGAGAGCAGGCGTTCTGACATTGTGTTATAGCGCGGCTATACTTTATAATTATAACCTGGCATGGCTCTTTTGCCGTAACAAAAACCTCATCAAAATTTGAATAGGGTGAAAACATTTCGCCAAATATAGAATCTTTAGTATATCGCTCTAATATAGTCTGGTTTCCGTCATAGTCATACGACACCATTTCTGCCGTTCCAGAAAGTAATATATATATACTATCAAT
>JAZNWB010000015.1:0-7600 GCA_045593125.1 Congzhengia sp.
TTACGAATTGTTATTATAGCACATATATTTTGCATTTGCAAGAGGTATTTTAAGAAAATCTTTTTCGTTTATTGACACCTTTCGCTATTTTGTGCTATCATAATAAATGTAAGAAATATACACAAAAGGAGTATTGCATATGAAGAAAATTATTTCATTACTTTTGGCTGCAATGTTTATACTTGTTCCCCTTTCGGTTTCTGCACAGTCAGAAATCAAGGTAGTGTTAGAAGGAACAGAAATTGTATTTGACCAGCCACCGGTGATAATTTCTGACCGCACAATGGTCCCGGTACGTGCAATCTACGAAGCATTAGGTGCAGATGTAAGTTGGGATGGAGCAACAAGAACTGCCAGCGGTGAAAAGAACGGAATTATAGTTTCGTTTACTATTGATGAACCCAAAGTATCAATCAACTACAACAAAAAGGAAATTGATGCACCTGCCGTGATTGTCAACGACAGAACACTAGTTCCTGTTCGTGCTTTAGCAGAAGGCTTTGGAGTAAAGGTAGACTGGGATGCGGATACCCGTACAGTAATACTTAAAAATAATGACACCACAGGCACAATCACAGATTTTGTAGCTGCTGGAGACGGTTACAGCACTTACATAGGTCAGTTGTCAGATGGTGTTCCCAATGGCTATGGTACAGGTACGTTGGCTACCTATGCAGATACTTATTTTATAGGCTCTTGGGAAGATGGTGTCCCCGCAACCGGTCGTGTGTATACAAACGACACTGCCTTTGGCTTTGTAGGATTTGTAGGATATAGCTATGGGGCTATTCATGGTTATTCCGAGGCAACTCTTCCTTCAGGAGAAACCTATTACGGCAATTGGGAAAACAATGCAATGTCCGGCTACGGCGAGCTGTATTTGCCTGACGGTTCATATTACAAGGGTGAATTTAAGAATAATGCCATGCATGGCTACGGCGAGATTTACGACGCGGCAACAGGTATGACAGTGGAAGGTAATTGGGAAAACGGAGAATTTATTGGATAGGGAGTAAAAAATGAAAAAGATTTTATTGTTATTTGTAGTTGCGTTAATGGTCATTGCACCCATAAGCGTTTCTGCACAATCAGAAATAAAGGTAGTATTAGAAGGAACAGAAATTGTATTTGACCAGCCACCGGTGATAATTTCTGACCGCACAATGGTCCCAGTACGTGCAATCTACGAAGCATTAGGTGCAGATGTAAGCTGGGATGGGGCAACAAGAACTGCCAGCGGTACAAAGACGGGTATAACAGTATCATTTACAATTGACGAGGCAAAGGTTGTAATCAATTATAATGAGGTAGAAATAGATGCCCCTGCAGTAATAGTTAATGACAGAACATTAGTTCCTGTTCGTGCTTTAGCAGAGGGTTTTGGTGTTACGGTAGACTGGGACGCCGCAACTCGTACAGTAAAGCTGACAAACACAAATCCCCCTGTGGAAACAAAAATAGATGGTCTTATAAACAAAGTACCAACAGTATATGATTATCAGGGACAGATTAATTCAGAAAACAAGCCTAACGGCTATGGCACAGCATATTTTCCTGACGGAAGAATTTTTTGCGGTTCATTTATGAACAAATATTCAAAAGACGGATTTTTGTTCTACACAGACACAACAACCAATATAAAAACCGCTCACTGGTATGATGAAGGAAAATCAACAGGATATGTGGAAATGGAATGGCCTGATGGAAATGTATATAAAGGAGCATACAAAGACGGACAGTTCACAGGCTATGGTGAGCTCTATATGACAGACGGTTCAAGCTATCGTGGAGAATGGATAAACGGAGTATATAACGGCAAAGGTAGATACGAATGGGCAGATGGTTCGTGGTTTGAGGGAGATTGGGTTGATGGTATACGTAATGGACAAGGTACATACTACGATGCAAAATCAAAACAATCCATCTCAGGCACCTGGGAAGATGACGTTTACGTTGTATAATAAAAAAGACAAAAAAGAGAGTCGCAGACTCTCTTTTTTTTCTTTTTTAAAAACTTGAAAAAAACTATTGACTTTATCGCTTTATTGTGGTAAAGTAATTAACGTAGTAAATTTTACAACAAAAAGGAGACATAAAAAATGAAAAAGATTTTAGCACTTATTTTAACTTTGGTTATGGCAGTTACACTGGTTGCTTGTGGCGATAATGCTGCAAAGACAGAAAGTGATGCTGCTTACATCACAGACAAAGGCACACTTACAATCGGTATGACTTTATTTGCTCCCATGGATTACATGGATGATAACGGCGAGTTAACAGGCTTTGAGGTTGAATTTGGTAAAGCGGTTTGCGAAAAATTAGGTCTTACACCTGATTTTATTGAAATCAACTGGGACGCTAAAGAAACAGAGCTTGCAGCTAAAAACATCGACTGTATCTGGAATGGTATGACAATCACAGAAGAGCGTGCTGCCAACATGAGCATCTCTATTCCTTACATGACAAACAAGCAGGTTGTAGTTACAAAGGCAGAGAATGCTGAGAAATATGCAGCATCACTCGATGGCGCTGTAGTAGTTGCAGAAGCAGGTTCAGCAGGTGAAGAGCTTGCAAAGGCTAATCCATTCTTTTCTTTAGCTAATTACACCCCTGTTGATTCAATGGCTAAAGCGTTAATGGATGTTGCAGCAGGTACATCTGATGTTGCAATCGTTGACTACGTTGCCTCAATCGGTTCAATTGGCGAAGGCACAGATTTTGAAAACTTAGTAGTTGTTGAAACAGAAGAATTCAGCCCTGAAGAATACGGTATCGCATTTAGAAAAGGCAGTGATATGACAGAAAAAGTAAACGCTGTTATAAAAGAACTTTCAGCAGACGGCACATTAACGGAAATTGCAGCAAAGTATAAGCTTGAAGAAGTTCTTTCTGTAAAATAATTACGAAAAAATTAAAAACATTAAGCAGAGCGGAGGAAGGACCTCCGCCCTGCCGTTTTGTTGTATGGGTGAATATAACGTGAAAAAATTACGTTATTAGCCTTGCGGCGGAATGGAGATTTTTATGAATATGCAGATTGTAAAGACTCTCTTTGAGGGTTTTGGTGAAAACTTAATACTGTTTATTGTAACTATTATTGCAGCAGTTCCTTTGGGTTTTGTTATCACTTGTGGCTCTATGTCAAAATGGGCACCCTTTAAATTTGTTGCAAGGATAGAAACTAATTTGCGTAACAACAGATTTTGGGCAGAAGTTTTAGATTTTTTAGCAAACTTTCGTCCCATCAGCTTTGTTACAAGAGTTTTTGTGTGGATAATACGAGGAACACCGTTAATGCTTCAGCTTTTCGTGGTGCTCTATGTACCGGGACTTTTACTTGGTATTCCCATGAGAAACAGAATGACTGCGGCTTTAATTGCATTTATTATCAATTATGCGGCGTATTTTTCTGAAATTTACCGTGGCGGTATTGAGTCAATACCCAAGGGTCAGTACGAAGCAGGTCAGGTCCTTGGTATGACAAAGACTCAGGTGCTTTTTCGTGTTGTGCTTTTCCAGGTTGTAAAAAGAATTGTTCCTCCTATGGGAAATGAGATTATCACACTTGTTAAAGATACATCACTGGCACGTGTTATCGGTGTTGCCGAAATTATCATGAGTGCAGAGCGTTTCACAAAGCAGGGATTAATCGGACCTCTGTTCTCAACAGGTCTTTATTTCCTTGCCTTTAACGGCATTTTAACCATACTTTTGTCAAAGCTTGAGAAAAAACTCGACTATTACAAGGGTTAAGGAGGGGCGATATGGCAATTTTAGAAGTAAAAGGAATTTACAAAAAATTCGGTACAACGGAAGTATTAAAGGGTATCGATTTCTCCATGGAAGAAGGAGAAGTATTGTCAATTATCGGCTCATCAGGAAGCGGAAAGACAACACTTCTGCGTTCTATCAGCTTTCTGGAAACTGCAGACAAAGGTACAATTACCTTAGATGGCGAATTGGTTTTTGATGCGGCTAACCCTTTAAAGAGAAATTCCACAAAACAGCGTGAAATCCAGTCAAAGTTTGGCTTTGTATTTCAGTCATTTAACCTTTTTCCCCAGTACACAGCGTTGGAAAATGTGATGCTCGCACCACGTCTTGCGGCAAAAGAGCGAGAGGATTATAAAAAGAACAAAAAAGAAATTTTGGCACAGATTGAAAATGATGCAAAAGCACTTTTAGACCGAGCAGGGCTTTCTGATAAATACCATAACTACCCCTGTGAGCTTTCAGGAGGTCAGCAGCAGCGAGTGGCGATATGCAGAGCGTTGGCACTAAAGCCTAAAATCATGCTCTTTGACGAGCCGACATCGGCACTTGACCCTGAGATTACAAATGAGGTTTTAAAGGTTATAAAGTCTGTTGCCGACCTTGGTATGACAATGATTATTGTTACCCACGAAATGAATTTTGCAAAGAACATTTCTGACCGTATTATATTTATGGATAAGGGAATAATTGCAGAAGAGGGTACAGCGCAAGAGGTTTTTGAAAATCCCAAAAACCCAAGAACCCGTGAGTTCATTACAAGCTTTTCGCAAACGGGAGGCACAGAGCAATGAAATTAGATGCAGAATTAAAAACTCTGTCTGCTGCCATATTGGCACTTGAGACAGAGGAGGAATGTGAAAAATTCTTGACTGATTTGATGACTGCAAGGGAAATTGCTTCAATGGCACAGAGAATTACTGTGGCAAAGCTTTTGCGGGATAAAAAGACATTTACACAGATAGAGGAAGAAACGGGAATGTCCAGCACAACAATTGCCCGTATCAACAGATGTTTACAGTATGGTGCTGATGGTTACACTCTTGTTCTCGACAAAATTGAAAAATAAAAAAAGACGGTACAAACCGTCTTTTTTTAGAGGTGGAGTAAAAATTTTTCAGAATAGACGAATGAAACCTCAGGCGGTGCCCGACGGCGTATGTTTATACGCCGAGGGTTTCATTCGTTTATAATCAAAAGTATGAAGAAAAAAGCACACGGCTTTTGCCGCGTGCTTTCATCTTTAATATAAAATATTAATACATTGCTTTTGATGGTCTGGAATATTTTTACCAGCCGATCATTGAACTATTTCAACCACAACATGCTTGTTTTCACGAGATGCCGCAGCCTTCATAACAGTTCTGATGCATTTTGCAATTCTGCCCTGTTTTCCGATTACCTTGCCCATATCAGCGTCTGCAACGCGGAGCTCTAAAACGATAGAACGTTCGCCCTCACGCTCAGAAACTGAAACAGAATTGGGGTCGTCAACCAAAGCCTTTGCAATAACTGCCAATAATTCTTTCATTTTCTTTCTCCTTACAAATCAAAAAGACAAGAGATTACTCTGTGATACCGCTTTTCTTAAGTAAAACCTTAACTGTATCTGTGGGCTGTGCGCCGTTAGCAATCCATTTTTTTGCTTTTTCTGCATCGATGTTGATTTCAGAAGGATTTGTTAAAGGATTGTATGTGCCGATTTCTTCGATGAATCTGCCATCTCTGGGATAACGAGAATCAGCAACAACTACTCTGTAGAAAGGAGCTTTTTTTGCACCCATTCTTCTTAATCTCATTTTTACTGCCATTTGTTTCACCTCCAAAAGTTATAAATGTATATGTTATTTAATAACAAACTTAAGTTATCTTTTTTTCTTCTTTTTCTTAAAACGTTTAACGCCGCCTCCGCCGAGCTGTTTCATCATTTTCTGCATTTGTTCAAATTGCTTTAGGAGAAGATTTACATCAGACACCTGATTTCCGCTACCTGCTGCAATTCGCCTTTTACGGCTGGCATTTAAGATTTCGGGTTTTTCACGCTCTTGCATTGTCATAGACTTGATAATTGCTTCAACACGGTCTAACTTTCGCTCGTCAATGTCAACATTATCTAAAGCCTTATGGTCAATGCCCGGAACCATTTTAATAAGAGAAGACAGGGGTCCCATTTTCTTCATCTGCTGCATTTGGTTTAAGAAATCATCTAAATTAAATGTGTTTTGTCTGATTTTTTCTTCTAATGCTTGAGCGTCTTTTTCATCAAAGGCTTCCTGTGCTTTTTCAACCAGTGAGAGCACATCGCCCGCCCCCAAAATTCTTGATGCCATTCTGTCGGGGTGGAATTCTTCAATATCGGAAAGCTTTTCGCCCACGCCACAGAATTTTATAGGCTTGCCTGTAACCGCTTTAACAGAGAGGGCTGCACCACCACGGGTATCGCCGTCAAGCTTTGTGACGATAACACCTGTGATTTCTAAGCGGTTATTGAAGCTTTCTGCAATGTTTACTGCGTCCTGACCTGTCATTGCGTCAATTACAAGCAAGATTTCGTCGGGATTTACCGCAGCTTTTACATCTTCTAACTCCTGCATAAGCTCATTGTCAATGTGGAGTCGACCTGCGGTATCTATGATAACAAAATCATTGCCGTGAGCCTTTGCATGCTCAATGGCACTTTTTGCAATCTTTACTGCGGTTGTATCTGTTCCCATTTCAAAAACAGGAATATCTAACTGTTTACCTACAACCTGCAACTGCTTTATGGCAGCAGGTCTGTAAATATCACAGGCAACAAGCAGTGGACGCTTGTTGTGGCGTTTTCTCATAAATCCTGCAAGCTTTGCACAGAAGGTGGTTTTACCTGCACCCTGCAAGCCTGCCATAAGAATTACTGTTGGAGATTTTCCGAACTCTATACGGGAGTTTTCACTGCCCATTAAGACTGTGAGCTCGTCGTTTACTATTTTTACAATCTGCTGACCGGGAGTAAGACTTTCTAAAACGTCAGCACCGACACAACGTTCAGAAACTCTCGCTACAAAGTCTTTAACTACTTTGTAGTTTACGTCAGCCTCTAAGAGTGCAAGCTTAATTTCGCGCATTGATTCTTTTATATCTTTTTCGGTTATTACGCCGCGGCCGCGAAGTTTTTTAAGCGCCTGACCGAGCTTATCTGATAAGTTTTCAAATGCCAAAATGCCTGCCTCCTTTATATCAAAGTTTTTCTGTTATTGCGTCGATTTTCTCCGCCATCTGACTCACAGCACCGGAAAGCTTAGCCGAGTGGATGTAGGTGTCAATGTAGGTTTTAAGCTCTGTAAACATTTCTTTAATATCTACAACCTCCTGCTTGATTTCACGAAATCTTTTCGCAAGACCCAGGGTGGTTTCAAGCTCTTCCAACTGCTTTTCGCCACGCTTTATGGAATCTCTTACACCCTGACGGGAAATGTTCAGAGGTTCTGCGATTTCGGCCAAGGATAAATCCTCGTTATAATAAAGGTCCATTGCCTCACGCTGTTTTTCTGTCAAAAGCTCGCCGTAAAAATCTAAAAGCATAGCTATTTCGTAATCTTTACCTGTCTTTTTCAAGAAAATCACCTCTCTTTTTGGTAGCGTGTAAAGGTTTCTCTCTTCACACCTCTAATATTCTAACCCAAAACAACATATTTGTCAAGGGCATTTAAAAAAAATCTTCATATTGTTTGACAAACACATAACATTGTGGTAAAATTTATACGGCGAAATTTGGTATTTTATGAAATTTAAATAAATACTTGAAAGGAGCAGAATAGAATGAAATATTCAGCTGAAGTAGAACATATGT
>JAZNWB010000016.1:0-7337 GCA_045593125.1 Congzhengia sp.
TATACAATATGTAGCATTTGCAAGTACAATAAGCGTTGCAAATACAGGAACAATATAGTTAGCATCTGTTATTCCACTTGTATATACCCTTACAAAAGGAATAATTAAAACTCCAGACGCGGTATACATAAATGTAACCAATGTATGCATGATCCATTCAAATGAAGAAAAGGTTTTAACTAATGTTTCTTGTTCTTTTCTTGCATACATATCACCAAGTAGAGATGAAAATCCGGATGTAATAACCTCTAGCAACTGATATAATCCATTTGTAATTAAATGATATACATAATAAACCGAAACATTTTCTAATGTAGAAAGAAAAGTTAATATTACTGTGTCTGCTTGCTTTAAAACGTAGGTTGCAATATGTTGCGCCAGACCATTCCACTTCTGCTTAATTGGCTCTTCTTCTAATTCTAAACCAAAATTTAAGTTGTAATGCCTGTCTACATACAGTTTTAAAAATAAAGGCTTAAACAACAGAACCATAGCTGCAACTATTTTTACAACCTGTATTGAGGCACCCAGTTTCATTAAAATTATACTGAATAATGTATTTAAAATCAGTGTTATACACGCAATTATATTAATGATATATGCTTTCTGATCCGCAGTTAAAAGTTGCTGATAAACTATTCCAAACATATATTGACATACGGAGCTAAATGCTACTGCGCCAACAAGCACCGCTGTTGATATCCAGCCGTAGCGATTGTCCACAAGCAACGGGAATATAATCATAAGCAGAACAGAATATATACAAAGCAATGCTCCAACACGTTTAAAAAAACGTCTTGATGATATCAGTACTTGGCTTATCGAATTATCGTCTTTATCTGCCAACGGTTTGTATAATGATGCCTTTACAACTGCACCAACACCCATTTCCATCATTGAAAAAAAAGCTAGGAATTGCGTAATCGAGGAAAGCAAACCATTAGTTGCGGAACCAAAGAAGGATATAACCATTAGAGGCAATACAAATCCGCATACCAATGTAATAATTTGATTTATTACAGATGATATTGTGTTATACATCAATCTTTTACGTCTCAAAAATATCTCCTCCGAATTTTTTCTAATTAAAGCATTTATATTTCACTTTCATTTTTAAAAAACATGATAAACACTTTCGAAAACTCATAAAACACCCAACATAAGAACACAGCAAAAAACTTTAATACAATGCTATATAGTTGAAAATGCGAAACTAATTGAATAAACGTAGCCAACAACCCATAATAAAATGCTGATACTAACAAATTATTTCTTTTTTTTGATGCAATAATATCGATTTTTTTTAAAAGCATACCATATAACAATGGCGTAAGAAACAACGTAAACAATCCTCCATAGTGAATACCTGCTGATAATATATCTGTAGGCTGTGTTCCTGAAGGATAATCTAAAATTTCTGTATTATATGTCCAAAGCGATTTTGAAGTTAAGCCTTTAGGATGAAATCTAGACGGCAGCCATGCAAAAAGTGCCCTTGTAACATCATCTAGTAATTTAGATTCTATCTCGCTATCATTTAACATCTGCATAGCCTTTTGCTGCGTTTTTATTACAAAACCGAATTCTTTTTCGACAGAATCTAGCATACCTACTTCTTCATAAACATAGTCCTTTTCTGCTCGCATTGAAGTCATAACAGAATCCGACATTATAATACAAAAATAAGCTGCAACCAAGGCTATTGCCACTATAAGAATTTGACTTTTTATTGTTTTATTTCTATACTTAATGTTATAATCCACAACAATAAATACAGCACCTAAAATAGTAAATCCGACAGAAATTCTGCTGTCTGACGCCATAGTAAAGATTAATGCTCCACACAATCCTATAATAGTAGCTATTAAGAAAATACTTTTTTTGATTCTATTTTTTTCATATAACGTAAGGGCCAGCATACCATAAAAACCAAAATTTATTACTTTGGCAAATTCTTTAAAAAATGCAAGGCTGTTTTTTTTCTCCCCCAAGCCAGAGCGTATCATATTAGCATTCTGAATAAACTCCCACATTGAACCATATGCTTTTGTCCAAAGGTGCAATGATAACCACCCGATAATAAGCAATATAAAAGAACATATGGTCCATATACTTTTAATTTCAGGTGTTACGTTAAGTTCTTTACACTCTTCAATCAACAAATTCTTTTTAGAAAGGTTAACATCACCATATCCAATACTCAACAATATGTATAGAAATATAGAAAATACAAAAACCTTATAAAAATTAATAATATCTAAGTACGTCATACTTAAACGAAGGCTACTTATGCCTAAATACTGTCTATAAAAAATTATAGCGGGCAAAAAACCATATACGAAAGCAAACATCAAGCGCGTAACAGATATAATGTATATTTTTTTTGTTTTTTTAAGAAAGCTTATTTCTAATAATAAATAAACTATTCCTGTAATCAAATACAAAAGAGCTAATGCTGATAATGATGTGCTGTTACTCATTATTTTTATCTCCAAATAACATTTTAATATTTACCCATTCACCTAATTTTTCATCCCACTCAGGAGGGTCAAATGGTATATTTCCCCCGCAAGGTGAAAATGTAAGTTCGGAAAAATAAATTTTTCCAGAAATTTCATATAAGTCAACTCTTAAAAATGGAGCTGCTATTTTTTGCGATAAATAGTTTGATAATTCTATCATTTTTTCTATATTAGCCGGCATATTGATTTTATGTTCAAAACCCGCGTAATCCACTCGTTTGAATGGCATTAATTCACCATTTAAATCAAAAAAAGATATTTTTGCGGTTGAATGGTCTTCTAACCCATGCGATATGTATAACATTTTAGTAATTCCGTTGAAAGTAAAGAACTTATAATCTGTTAATCCTTTTCCATATCCTTTCTCATTAGGCAAAAAATCATCCATATAAACTTCTGCTATTATGCGGGGTTTAACATTTTTATATGGCCACTCCCTGCCATGATAAAAATAATTTCGTTTTAAGCTACGATCGATTTTATTACGAGCCGATTGCATATCAAAATCAGCTTTGTTTCTACATATTACCAGACCACCGCTATCATGAGTGCATTTCAACACAAATTCATTTGGTAGTTCGTCAAAGTTTATATCGTCAAACTTATCCCACACACCCAACGTTGGTATTATATATTCTTCACCAATTGTTTCTGCCACGTATTTTTTTACTTCGTACTTATCTACTATGCGGCTATATTCAGGGTTACGGTCGTAAAGTTTTATCCATTGTAATTTTTCATTAAAACTTTTCGGATTTTTCAAGTTCAGTTTTTTGTGCATGTTCATCCTATAAGACAATTTTAAGTAATACTTATCAGGAAGCCAGTTAAGTATTCCTCTGCTACTAAAAAAAGCATATATTCTGTTAGGATTCTTTATATAATATTTTAAGCCTGTTAAACTCATTTATCTTATCCTCCTATAAGGTTCCTAAAAAGTTGTTCCCATTTTTGCGAAATATAATCTGAACTAAACTTTTCTTTCATAGTTAGATGTGCATTATTTCCCAATTCTATTCTTTGTTCTTTTGACATCTCAATTATTTTAATGATATATTCGGCTAATGCATTGGCATCCCCAACAGGAATAAGAAATCCGTTTTTTTTATGTTCTATAAGGTCAGACGGACCAGTGTCACAGTCTGTCGATATACACGGCAAACCCACTCCCATTGCCTCCATAAGCGCATTTGGCATCCCCTCGAAATCTGAACTTAAAATGTATATATCATGATTTCTATACTCTTTTAAAGTGTTTTGCGTCCAACCGCATAATTTAATATTATCACCAAGACCATTTGAATCAATTAAATTTTGTAATTCTGTTTCCAACTCTCCTTTGCCAAAAATATTCAATTTTACATCTGAATATTTTTCACGGACTATTTTAATCGCTTCAAATACCATATGATAATTTTTTTGAGGAACAAGTCTGCCCGCCATAACAATTTTACGACATTCAACATTATGCGTGGTTTTGATGTCAGTAATAGCCGTATCCGAAATAGGATTAGGTATAACTTCACTTGTTTTTTTCATTTTTTTAGGCATAAGTTCGAATTGGCTTTTTGTTTGAACAACAATTGCATCAGCACTATTAAACCACATCTTATTTAAAATAACTCGCAATCCTTTTGCATTAAATACACGTTCGGGGTTATTTCTAATAGATGCTACTTTTTTGAAATTCAAACCTATTGAGGATATGTATAGTCCATAACCTCCCTCTAAAAATCCTATAGCTACATCAGGTTTAACCCTTTTAAGATATTTTCTAATAGTTCTAATTCTTGAAAAGCATGAGGTCAAAGAATAATCTTCAAAACTTTGGGCAATTGATACTATTTTTACCTTTGAATTTAATGGATATTCCTTTTCATCACGGCTATATAGTAAGATGGACACATCATGACCTTTTTCTACCAGATGACTTGCCACAACAGATATGACACGCTGCGCTCCACCATCGCAAAGATTTCCACTAACAAATAAGATTTTCATATTATGTTCACTCCCATGTATTGCACTTTATGACATTAAATCCAAAGTTCAGTTTACATTAACTACGTCTCTAAATTGTTTTTGTTATGGTCCAACACGAAAAACATTTTAAATAACAGATTAATTTTCAATTACCTTACGCCACTGCTCTACAACATTATCAACATAGTAGTTTTTTGCAGTTTTTTTAGCATTTTCTGCTATTTTTTTAGACAATCCTTTATTTGAAATAAGCAACTTCATGGCATTTATTAAACCTTTAGTATCACCAGTATTAATTAATATGCCATTTTCCCCATCTGTAATTGCCTCATCCGAGCCTGCACAATTGGTAGATATGCAAGCAAGTCCCATCATCATTGCTTCTAAAAGAGCGTTAGACAAGCCTTCAAAATTTGATGGCAAAACAAAAATTTCAGCATCTGCGATCTGCTCGTGAATATTTAAAACATTGCCCTTTAAAAAAACCTTATCGCTTAAATTTAATTCGCAAATCTTTTGCTGCAACGCCTCTTTAAGCTTTCCCTCGCCAAATATTTCAAGAAAATATTCGGGATGCTTTTTATTAATTTCGGCAAATGCCTCTATAAGCATTTGTTGATTTTTTTGTGGTTCTAATCTGCCTGCTGTTACGATTTTATGTGCTTTCTCGTCTTTGGCATACCGTTCAACACTTACAGGATTTGGTATTATAACACTGTTCTTTTGCACTTTTTTGGGGAAATATTGATATACCCTTTTGGTTTGAAGAACACAAGCAGAACATGTTGCATATATATTATTACGTATTTTTTGGAATATAGGGTTTACATTTTCTTCTGACGGATCATTTCTTTCGGATGTTATATGCTTTACCTTTAGTCCCTTGCAGGCTAAGCCCGAAATTAATGCAATAGCACCCATAAAAGAAACAACAACATCAGGCTTATTATTTTTTATATACTTTCTAACATTTTTTATCAATGCAGGAATTCGTGTTACAGCCCTTTTCGCGTCATCAGACAAATCAATTACCTGTATTTTTTTGTCAAGCGCATAATCTATATTACTGTGCAAAAGCATAAGAATACTTACATTCCAGCCTAACGAAGCATAATAATTTCCTAAAATAGATATTACTCTTTCTGCTCCGCCACGCCCCATAGCTCCTGTTATAAAAACGACTTTTTTCACTATCTATAACTCCTTAACGATAAAATGTTATATTCTTTTTTCAGGTAATTCAAACATATCACCTGCGATAAAATCAAATTCATCGGGATCATATTTCATATATCCACTATCATTATAAAATGTCATTTCGCCAAATATGATTTTGCCCTGAATATTATATAAATCAACTCGCACGTGCGGTAAGCCATCTGCCAGCTTTTCTGCAACCAAAATCATTTCTTCGAGGTTTTCCGGTTTGTCCTCTAAAAGCTCAAGCGACACTTCACCTGCTCTGTTATAGTGCAATCTTTCAAATTTGGTTGAATATATGCCGTATCCGGCATCAAAATATCCCTCTTTAACATCCGCTATTACGTAAAGAAACTTTGCCTTTCCGTTAAAGCAGAATATTTTATAAGACAAAAGACCATTTTTGCACATAGACGAGTCTATATATTTTTCTACCACTAATCTTTGCTTAATATTGTTATATGCCCATTCTCTGCCGGGATTTTTTCTGGGTTTATCAGGATTTTTATACATCCAACCATTTATTTTTTCTTTAAGCTCGTGCCAGTTATCCTTTGATTTATCGGTACAAACATATACCTGCTGGCTAGCAGCACCTACAGTTGCTTTTATAACAAATTGGTTAGGCAATGCATCAAAATCAATTTCGTCAGCTTTCTTATATACTCCATATTGCTCATTTAGTATATAATCAAGACCTTTATTGCTGACATATTCACGAGAATCAAGTTTTCCAGCGCACTGCGTCATTATCGGATCGTGATAATAAAGCTTATACCATTGCAGCTTTTCGGTTAATCGTTTTGGATTTTTTAAATCTATATTTCGATTAAACTTAATCTTATACTGCAGTTTTATCATCAATTTATCAGGAACAAAATCTAAAAGCTTAAGAAGTTTAACGCGTATCGCACGGCTTTTTATTATACTTTTATAATCCATAGTTAAATCTCCTTTAAATATTTATCAACAACAATTTGTCTGTCAAATTCTTTTTCAACCTTTGCGCGACCGGCAAGCCCCATATTCTTGCGTTCTTCCCACGATAGCGAAAGAAATTTTTCGATTTTTTCAATTAAATCCTTACTGTCTTGTTGCTTAACTATGTATCCATTTACACCGTCATCAATAACCTCACGGCAACCTGCACGATCCGTTGTAATAATCGGTCTTGCACAGGCCGAACTTTCAAGCAATACATTAGATAACCCTTCAGGATAATATGTGGGATGAATTGTGCAATGCACGTTTTCTAAAAAGCCTTTTACATCTCGCACCATTCCGTGGTAATTTATTATATCCCGTTCAGTCATTTCTTTAAGCTTTTCCTCGTAAGCCTGCTCAGAAAAACCGCATACATGAAAAACAGTTTCAGGATACTTGCTTTTAATATATTCTGCAGCCTCTAAATACTGATCTATACCTTTTTCTTTCATTATTCTTGAAATAAATGCAAATTCTACTTTTTCGCCGTACTGATATTCCATAGCAGAAAATTTCTGCAGATTTACACCCGAACCGGGAAGTAAATCATATCTTTTGCTAATAATTTTGCGATTAATAAAAAACTGCATATTTTCTTTATTTTGAAAAAACAGCATTTTTACCTTTCTAAGAGCAATTTTATACAAT
>JAZNWB010000017.1:0-10500 GCA_045593125.1 Congzhengia sp.
TAATATTAATGCCTGCATCCTGTAAAAACGCACCATCTATGCCGATTTCACCAAATTCGTTTTCTATAAGCACTAACTTTTCAGAATTATAGCCGTCAGCAAGAAGTTTTTTGATTAAAGTGGTCTTGCCTGCACCTAAAAAACCTGAGAAAATGTCGATTTTCGTCATATTTTTTCACTCCTTTTTACTTCTGCTTTTGTTATACCACGAATAGGAAAAAAAGTCAACGTCAAGCATAAAAGTTATCAAAATGTTAAAAAGTGAGTGTGTAACTTGAAATAGAGAGCGGCATATGTTAAGATATATAAGAGGAGTGATTATTATGAAAATTACAGTTTATGGTGCGGCAAGCGATAAAATACATGAAAAATTTAAAGCAGCAGGTGAGAGCCTTGGCAGAAAGATGGGTGAGCGTAAGCATACACTTATCTTTGGTGCCGGAGATAATGGTATGATGGGCTCTGTTGCAAGAGGTGTGTCAGAAAAGGGTGGAGAAATTATTGGTATAGCACCTACGTTTTTTAATGTGGATGGAGTTTTATACGAAAAATGTACAAAACTTATTGGAACAGAAACAATGCGGGAAAGAAAAAAACTTTTAGAAGATGAAGCGGATGCTTTTATTATTACCCCCGGTGGGGTAGGTACATTTGACGAGTTTTTTGAAATTCTTACATTAAAGCAACTCCAGCAGCATAATAAAGCTTTAGCAATATTTAATATAGACGGATATTTTGATGATATGCTTAAAATGATGCAAAAAGGTGCTGATACAGAATTTATATCCGATATGACACTGGAGCTTTATCAGGTGTTTGAAGATGCGGACGAGATGCTTGACTATCTGGAAAAATATGTTCCAAAGGAAGAGGATGTATATAGATTGAGAAACTTGTTGGAAGATAAAATGTAGTAGAGATTAAAAAATACACCCCGAAGGTCAAACGCTTTTGGGGTGTATTTACATAAAAATTAATTTTCTTTTGTTCTTGCGGCGATCCATTCGCTGATTAGTTTGAATATATTAGCTGATACTGCCACCTGCAGTACTAAATCTTCAAGTTTTTCCACGGTGCTTTCTTCGTCTTCTAAAAAGCGTTGTGCCACATTATAAATCTGGTCGGTAACATAAGAGTAAGCTTTTGAATGATTTACAACAAATGAATTATAAATTCTCTTCAATTCTTTCTCTTCAAGGTCAGGTGGAATAATTGCAGATATAGTGGACATGCTGTGTGTTTGTTTTAGAATACATACCATAACGAGGTATGCCAGATGTTTTTTTGAATACTTCTTCTTAACAGGTGCAGGAATTGTTTTTAGCTTTACATAGTTGTTAATCATAGTAGAAGTTATCTGCATATCGCTTTTAGGAACAAGAAAAATGCTGAGATACTCATTAAGTAATGCTACTACCTGATCCATATATAGTTCAATAGAGGGAAAGTCCTCCCATGTGGGAAGTGAAAATTCCTTTAAATACCTTTCGCCCTCGGAAAAAACTCCTCCTAATTTTTCTTTAGATAAATCC
Source organism: Congzhengia sp. (assembly GCA_045593125.1). Classification (GTDB taxonomy): domain Bacteria; phylum Bacillota; class Clostridia; order UBA1381; family UBA9506; genus Congzhengia. The sequence continues at coordinate 1,533 of JAZNWB010000017.1, forward strand.
ATTATAATCAACTCCTGAATTAATTCTATCATAAAGAAATTTAAAAAGCAAGCAGTAATTATTGTGGCTATACACTAAAAGTAGCTTGACAAGATAACGTATATATGGTAACATAGTATTAAATACTAAATAGTGGAGGCTTACTATGTCATATAAAATTTTTACAGATGCGTCCTGTAATCTTAGTGTTGAGATGTTAAACGATTTAGGTGTTGTTTACAGATCTCTTACAATGGTTATTGATGGAAATGAAATAAATAACTATCTGGCTGATGAAAATTTCAGTTTTAAAGGTTTTTATGATCGTCTGCGTAATAAAGAACACATAAAAACTTCGTTGTTAAACGTAGAGGAATTTACACAAGTATTTGATGAAATCCTCTCTAACGGTGAAGACATTCTGGCGTTGTTAATTTCCAGCGGTATAAGCGGTACATATCAGGCGGCAAAGATTGCAGCTGATGACTTAAGAGAAAAGTATCCCGAAAGAAAGATTATTGTAATAGACTCTTTAGCAGCATCAATTGGTCATGGTCTTTTGGTTTACTATGCGGCAAAAATGCAGCAGGAGGGCAAGTCAATTGATGAGACGGCAGATTTTATCTATAAAAACCGTCTAAAGCTTGTTCACAAGTTTACGGTTGACGACTTGTTTTTCTTAAAGCGTGGCGGTCGTCTTTCAGGTGGTGTGGCAATTATTGGTACGATTTTACAGATAAAGCCAGTACTTCATGTTGACGATGAAGGAAAGCTTGTTTCTCAGGCAAAGGTAAACGGCAGAAAGAAATCAGTTAATGCACTTTTTGATAATTTCAAGGAAAATGTAGTTGACCCCGAAAATCAAGTACTTGCTATCTGTCATGGTGATTGTTTGGAGGATGCAGAGTATCTTGCTAACAAAATAAAAAAAGAGTATAATGTTAAGGATATTATTATCAATTACTGCGATCCTGTTATCGGAGCGCACGCAGGTCCCGGAGTTTTGGCGCTGTTCTTTTTAGGAAAAGAAAGATAAGTTTTAGACCGACTTTAAAGTCGGTCTTTTTTATTTTACATATAATAAGGAAAAAACTCTTTACAAAATCTTTTTTTTGTAGTATTTTAATATATAGGTGATAAAATGACTAATGTTGGTAAAAAGATGACGCAGCTTGATTATTGGCTATGGCTTTCGCTAAAAGACGGTATGAATGCTACAAAAATGGTAAGACTTTTAAAGGCGTTTGGTTCTCCTAAAGCTATTTTTGAAATGCAGCGTGATGATTTTGGAAAAGCTGCGAGAGTGAATAAACGTACCGTAGCGGCACTGTGTGATAAAAGCATGGTGAGAGTAGAAGAGGTAAAAGAGCATTGTAAACAAATAGGAATATGCATCCTTACCATAGACAGTCCTTATTATCCCAAATGCCTAAAGGAAATATCTGCACCACCTCATGTACTGTATGTAAGATGCAGACACAGATATAATCTGAATGATTACACATCTATAGGAGTTGTGGGTACAAGAGAGGCAACAGATTACGGAGTTGCGGCGACAGAAAGTGTTGCATATGGTGCAGCCAACAATGGTTTTGTTATTGTAAGCGGAATGGCAAAAGGCGTAGATGCTGCAGCACACAGAGGAGCGATAAAAGCTGGCGGAATAACAATTGCGATAGTGGGCGGAGGACTTGAGTCTGCATACCCCTCTTGTAATAGAGAATTAATGAGAGAGATAATAAGAACCGGTATGGTTATTTCTGAATATCCACCGTATTCCAAACCGGAAAGGCATCATTTTCCTGAACGTAACAGAATTATTGCAGGTCTTTCAAAAGGTGTTCTTGTCACTGAGGCACCTGAGCGAAGTGGTGCATTAATTACTGCAAATTACGCATTGGAAGAAAATCGTGATTTATTTGCAGTTCCGGGAGATATCACCAGACCCAAAAGTACGGGTGCGAACAATCTCATAAAAGAGGGAGCATACCCTGTTACATCTGCTCGTGATATTGTGGAGCATTACAACGTTAAATATCTTGAACCTGATAAGGACTTAGTTGAACAGGAAATATCGAAAGAAGTTGTGAATAATGATATTTATCACGACTTAACAGAAGAGGAAAAGCATATAATAAGCAAGCTGTCCTTAACACCTGTTAATTTTGATACACTTTTGGCAGCAACAGGTGTTAATCCTGATAAGCTCGCTTCAACAATCACATTATTAGAAATAAAGGGTAAGATAAAAACCCTGCCGGGTAAAAACTTTACGTTGAATATATAAAAGAGGAGAAAAATAATGGCAAATAATCTTGTTATAGTAGAGTCGCCTGCCAAGGCGAAAACAATAAAGCAGTATCTTGGAAAATCCTATAATGTAATCGCATCTATGGGACATGTAAGAGATTTGCCTAAAAGCCAGTTGGGAATTGATGTTGACAATGGCTTTGAACCCAAATATATAACAATCAGAGGCAAGGGCGATTTGCTTTCGAAGTTAAAAAAAGATGCAAAGTCGGCAAAAAAAGTTTTTCTTGCAACTGACCCTGACCGTGAGGGTGAAGCAATTTCATGGCATTTGGCACAACTTCTAGATATTGATGACCGATCTGCCTGTAGAATAACTTTTAATGAAATTACCAAAAACGCAGTTACAGCTGCAATCAAACAGCCAAGACCTATAGATATTGACCTTGTGAATGCTCAACAGGCAAGACGAATTTTAGACCGTATAGTAGGTTATGAAATAAGTCCAATTCTTTGGCGTAAGGTAAAGAAAGGCCTTAGTGCAGGTAGAGTTCAGTCTGTTGCTACACGTATGATTGTTGACAGGGAAAGAGAGATTGAAAATTTCAATCCTGAAGAATTCTGGACAGTTGGTGCAGTATTAAAGACAGACAATGGTGATACATTTATAGCGTCACTGGTTTCAAAAGGCGGCAAGAAGATAAAACCCTCCTCTCAGACCGAGGTAAGCAAAATTGAAGGAGAATTAAAGGGTAAATCGTTTGTAGTTACAGGTATTAAAAGGGGAGAAAAAAAGAGAAATCCTGCACCGCCGTTTACGACAAGTACTTTGCAACAGGAAGCTTCCCGTAAGCTTAATTATACAGTAAAAAAGACGATGGTAGCTGCACAAAAGCTATACGAAGGTGTGTCTTTAGCAGGCCGCGGAACAATTGGTCTTATAACTTATATGAGAACAGATTCACTCCGTATCTCAACAGATGCTTTAAATGACGCAAGAGCGTTCATCACTGAAAAGTATGGCAATGCATTACTTCCTGATAAGCCTAATGTGTATAAAACAAAAAACAGTGCACAGGACGCTCATGAAGCAATACGCCCCACATATGTTTCGATTACACCTCAAGAGGTAAAGGACCAGTTGCCCAGTGATATGTACAAAACATATAAGCTTATATGGGAAAGATTTGTAGCATCTCAGATGAAACCTGCAGTGTATGAAACCGCAACAGTTGATATCCAGTCAGGAGATTTTGGTTTCCGTGAGAGTGGTTCAAAGCTTATATTTAAAGGATATATGAGTGTGTATGTTGAAGGTAATGACGATGGCATAACAGAAAAAGACAACATATTACCTCCTCTTAAATCAGGTGAAGAACTAAAGCTTTTAGAGCTTAAAAATGAACAGCATTTCACACAGCCGCCTCAGAGATATACAGAAGCGACACTTATTAAGGTTATGGAAGAAAAGGGTATAGGAAGGCCCAGTACCTATGCTCCCACAATTACAACAATTACCGCCCGTGGTTATGTAGGAAGAGATAAAAAACAGCTTGTTCCTACAGAACTTGGTTCAGTAGTAACAGATATACTTGTTGAGCATTTCCCTAATATTGCAGGTGCAGAGTTTACCGCAGAAATGGAAGAACGCCTTGACAAAATCGAAAGTGGCGATGTGGATTGGGTTAAAATAATGGAAGACTTCTATGGTCCTTTTGCGGAAAATATTAAAAACGCGGATAGTGCTATCGGTAAAGTAAAAATTGCTGATGAGGAATCAGATGTTGTGTGTGAAAAATGTGGACGTAAAATGGTTTATAAAATGGGAAGATTCGGAAAGTTCCTTGCATGCCCTGGTTTCCCTGAATGCAGAAATGCAAAACCAATTATTGTGGAAACGGGAGTTGATTGTCCCAAGTGTGGCAAAAGAATTTTGGAAAAGAAGTCAAAAACAGGCAAGGTGTACTATGGTTGTGAAGATAATCCCAAATGTGACTTTATGAGCTGGGATGCCCCTGTGAAGGGCGAAAAATGTCCTGAATGCGGTGGAATTCTTGTAAAGAAAAAAGGCAGACGCGTAAGCGTTTCATGCTTTAACCCTGAGTGCGGATACAAAAAATAAAATCCGTATCCATAAGGAGTAGACTATGTTAAAAAAGTTTGTATTGATTGTTCTTACAGGCGTTATTGCATTATTTGTGTGTTCCTGTGGAGCAAAAGAAGAATCTGTTTCCGTAAAGGATGCAGATATCTACAGCGAGTATAAAATTAAGGAAACAAAAATAACAGACAAACAGAATTTTCTTGCAGAAAACGTGTCTGTTACAGTGGGGGAAATATCCTACGAAAATGTAATAACCAAGATAAATATGCATATAAAAAATGACCGAGAGGAAACAGTTACGGTAACTACTGCAGATTTATCTGTAAATGGCCTTATGTCTACAGAGGCGATGATGATTACTCTCTCTGCAGGAGAAGAGAAGGACTCATATATTCAGATAAGCAACCAATGGTTAGGGGAAATGAATATAGAAACAATCAAGAACATAGAGTTTTTGATTAAGGTATATAATGAACAGGAAAATGAAATTGCAAAATCAGAAGTCTTACACATCAAAACTGATGCACCCTGGACGTATAAACAGAAATACAGAGATGATGGATATATGATATACGACCATAAAGGAATCACTATCTCTGTGCTTGAAATGAAGAAAAGTGCCCTGTCAAATGATAAAGAGCTTGTTTTATATGCTCAAAATAATACTGATAAAGCAATTTCTGTCATGTGCTCGGATGTTTCTGTAAACGGAACTCCCGTTAACCCGTTGTTCGTAATGTCAGTTGGTGCCAAGAAAAAAGCGGTTGACTCGATGCTTTTTTATGAAAGTGATTTAGAACAACTGAAAATCACTGATATTAAATTTATAAGAGCAAGCTTTAAAGCTTTTAATGAAAATCTCGAAACTGTTTTTGAAACTGATATAATTGAAGTTCCTGTAAAATAACATAATGAATTCAGCCTTTGCATAAAATTTTATTAAGTTTTGTGCGGAGGCGGTATTTTGAAAAAGAAACGATTTATAAAAAATGCAGTAATTCTCACCGCAGTATCGCTTTTTATGCGTGCGGTGAGTTTTTCTTTTAATGTATATATTGCAAATAAGATTTCCTCATCAGGAGTAGGACTGTTTGCACTTATCATGTCAGTTTATAATTTTGGTGTAACACTAGCCGCATCAGGAATTAATCTTGCATCCACAAAAGTCATATCAGAAGAAATAGCCCAACATAAAGACACAAAAGCTGCAGTGAGAAAAAGTCTTTTGTATGCGCTTTTTTTTGGAAGTGCGGCATTTTTGCTTATATATTTCGGAGCGCATTTTTTTGCAAATATTGTTGTAGGTGATGCACGAATTGAGTTGCCTTTAAAGATATTGTCAGTATCCCTGCCTTGTGTCGCAATGTCCTTTGCACTTTCAGGATACTTTACCGCTACAGGCAAAGTATATAAAAACGCAATCGTTCAAGTGATAGAGCAGATAATCCGTATAGCGGGTGCGGTTTTGCTTCTTAACATTGCAGAAATTACATCTGCTAAAAGTGCCTGTATATCACTTGTATTGAGCGGCTGTGCAGCAGAGATAATATCTTTCTTGGTACTCTATGTTGTTTATAAAACAGACGATAATGTTGCAACAAAAACAAAATCGAATAATCTAAAAAGAAGAATTATGCGTTACGGACTTCCTGTGGCGGTAAGTGCGTATATACGTTCAGCTCTTTCAACTGCTGAGCATACACTGATTCCAAAATCACTTACAAGATTCAGCGGAGATAAGGAAGTGGCACTTTCTTCATACGGTGTTGTACATGGAATGGTTATGCCTTTGGTGTTTTTGCCTTCTGGTGTAGTGAGTTCCGTTGCCACTCTTTTAATACCTGAAATAACAATGCTTAATAGTTTAAAAAACTACAAAAGAATCGACTGCCTAATTGAACGTATATTATTTTTGACATTGACCTTTTCAATAGGAATTGCAGGTATTTTGTATTTCTTTTCAGAAGAAATAGGTATGCTTTTTTATAAAAGCAAGGAGGCAGCATATTTTTTAAAACAAATAGCTCCCCTTACTGCAATAATGTACGCCGATGGGGTAGTAGATGCTGTACTAAAGGGATTGAATCAGGAAGTGCATGCCATGCGGTATGACATAGTTCTGTCGGCTGTTTCAATAGTGCTGATAAGTACACTTATCCCTGTAAATGGCATCAGTGGGTATATTACGATTATCTATATTTCGGAAATGTTAAATTCTTACCTGAGCATCAACAGACTTATGGAGGTTTCAAACTTCAAAATAAGACCATTATTATGGACGGCAACACCTGCAGCAGGCGTGTTTTTTTCCTGTTTTGTGTCTAAAAATATAACCACTGATAATCTGTTGTCGTTAATACTTTGTAGTGTCATCTATTGTTTATTAATGTTTCTTTACAACCATTGCGTTAAACTTTACAAAAGAAGACCTTTGTGATAAAATAAACAGAACAAAGGAGGAGTGCTGATATGTCAAGAAACTGGACTGCTGAGCAGTCTCAAGCGATAAAATCTTCAGGACAAAATCTGTTGCTTTCTGCAGCTGCAGGCAGTGGAAAAACTGCAGTATTAGTAGAGCGAATTATATCACGTATAACTGATAAATTGTGTCCTGTTGATGCTGACAGATTGCTTGTTGTAACCTTTACGAATGCCGCGGCAAATGAAATGCGTGAAAGAATAATTGCATCTTTAGAGGAAAAAATCCTTAAAAACCCTCAGGATGCCAATTTGTTACGCCAGCTTGTGTTGGTTAAAAAGGCTCAGATAACAACAATTGACTCCTTCTGTATAAATGTTTTGAGAAATCATTTCGTAGAGGCGGATTTACCTCCTGATTTTAGTGTTGCGGACCCCACGGAGTGCAGAGTAATGCTAGAAAATGCCATGGATGAAGTAATAAACGAAATGTATGATGATGAGATATACGGTGCAGATTTTCTCGACCTTATGGAATCATATTCGAATTCAAAAGCAAACGATATCAATTTTCGTGGTTTGTTAATATCTCTGTATTATTTTGTTATGAGTTTGCCTTATCCTGAAAAGTGGCTCGAAATGTCTGCAGAAAAGTTTAGTAACGGCAATGATTTTGAAAACAGCGAGTACAAAGATGTACTGATTAAAGAGGCTCATTCTGAATGTGAAAGATGTATATCAGAGTATAATGTTATGATAAATCTTGCCGCAAAAGACGGCTTTAGTGAGCTTGAGAGTTTTTTAATTGAGGAACGCTCTTATTTTCAAAATTGTATGCATATAAACGATTATGATAAGTTAAGAGCTGTACTTAATGGTATCGTGTTTAAAGGTCGTCCCAGAGCATCTAAGAATATGCAACTGATGTATATAGAACAGATTGCAGATATGCGACAAAAAATAAAAACAAAACGCATGGGCGTGTTAACGGAAAAGCTTTTGAATTTGACATCAGCGCAGCAAGCAGAAGCAATTAATAAAATGTACCCCCTGGTTTGTTGTTTATCAGAAATGATAAAAAGGTTGTCCGATAGATTTGAAGAAGCAAAACTTAGAAAAAACATGCTTGATTTTTCAGATTGTGAGCATCGTTGTTTGAATATCTTAACAAAAGACGGAGAGACCACACAGATTGCCAAAACAATCCGTGACGAGTTTGATGAAATATATATTGATGAATATCAGGACACATCAAAGCTTCAGGAAGCAATCTTTTCCTCAATTAAAAAGGAAAACAATCTTTTTATGGTAGGCGATATCAAGCAGAGTATTTATCGTTTCAGAAATACAGACCCTATACTTTTTAAGACAAAACGGGACAGGTTTTCAAAGGACGGAGATTCACGTGACCGCAAAATAATTTTATCTAAAAATTTCAGAAGCAGAGAGAATATTCTTGATTCTGTTAACTATATATTTGAAAGAATAATGTCTGCTGAATCGGGAGAAATAGACTATAACGATGATGAGAAACTCTACCTTGGTGCAGATTACCCCGATACTTCAGTAAACCCCGTATCATATGAAACGGAAGTAGCAATAATAGATACCAAAACTTTAAATGAAAATAGCGATGATGATTTTGACAAAATAGAACTTCAGGCAATATATTGTGCAAAGAGAATTGCAGAACTGATAAAGAATGAAGTTCAGATTTATGACAAGGGTGAATATCGCAAAATAACATATAAAGATATCTGTATTGTGTCAAGAAATGTAAAGGATAATGCTGTTATCTTAAACTCTGTTTTTGCGGATTTCGGTATTCCTTGCTATGCAGAAAAAACAGGCGGTTATTTTAATAGCCGTGAAGTTGAAATTATCCTGGCTCTGCTTTCAGTAATTGATAATCCTTATCAGGATTTGCCGTTACTTACAGTTTTGAGGTCTATTATCTTTAATGTCTCATCAGAAACACTTGCTAAAATCCGTAGTGTCAATAAGCGAAAATCTTTTTATGATGCTATGCTGCAATGTGCAGAAAGTGACATGGAAGAAAGTGCTGTATGCTGCGAGATTATAAAAGAAATAGAAGAATTTTCTGAAAAATCAAGACGTATGAGTGTAAGCCAGCTTATATTGGAGATATACAACAGAACAGGATTTTTTGATGCACAACAGTCATTTGCCAATGGCACTATAAGAAAAGCGAACCTA
>JAZNWB010000018.1:0-4944 GCA_045593125.1 Congzhengia sp.
ATTATGGTACGTGCCTCTATACGAACAGTCTTGTTGTAGATTTCAAGCAGTATATCATGACGTGAACGCATTTCAACTTCTGTAAAAATTCCATGCCTTGCAAAAAGCTCGATATTTTTATCCGATACAAAATGAGTAAGAGCATCTGCAGTAGTTTTTAAATTGTATAAACCACGCTTTTCTGCCTCTTTTTCCCATTCTTTGCTGTAGCTGTTTCCGCTGAATATTATACGCTTATGCTTTGTGATTGTCTCTTTTATAAGTGTATGCAGCTCTTCTTCAAAATTGTCTGCTGACTCTAATCTGTCCGCAAACTGACGAAGACTTTCTGCAACAATCGTATTTAATACAACATTAGCATCAGAAATAGAGTCGTTTGCTCCGACCATTCTGAATTCAAACTTGTTACCCGTAAAAGCAAAGGGAGATGTTCTGTTTCTGTCTGTTGCATCCTTTGAAATTTTTGGAAGCACAGAAACGCCTACGTTAAATTCCTCTTTACCTTTGTGTATGTAGTTTTCGTCATCTGTAACAATAGCATCTAACACTGCCTCTAAGTCCTCACCCAAGAACATAGATACGATAGCAGGAGGAGCTTCAGCAGCACCAAGTCTGTGGTCGTTGCCTGCTGTTGCGACACAGATTCTCAGCAATTCCTGATACTCGTCAACTGCCTTGATTACTGCTGCAAGAAATGTTAAAAACTGTGCATTATCCATAGGTGATGAACCCGGGTTAAACAGATTCTTTCCTGTATCTGTAGCAATAGACCAGTTGTTGTGCTTACCGCTTCCGTTAACACCTTTAAAGGGTTTTTCGTGAAGTAAACACACAAGGTCATGCTTGTGAGCAACCTTCTGCATAACCTCCATTGTTAACTGATTGTGGTCTGCTGCTATATTTGTTGTTTCGTAAATAGGTGCTAACTCGTGTTGTGCGGGAGCACCCTCGTTGTGCTCTGTTTTTGCTGTTACACCAAGCTTCCAGAGTTCTTCGTCCAAATCCTTCATGAAAGCACTTACTCTGGGTTTTAGACTTCCAAAATAATGGTCATCCATTTCCTGACCCTTGGGAGGCTTTGCACCGATTAATGTTCTTCCTGTAAAGATTAAATCCTTTCTTGCGTCAAACATATCACGTTCAACTAGGAAATATTCCTGTTCTGCACCAACTGTTGATGTTGCACGCTTAACATCCTTGCCAAAGAGTCTTAATACTCTCAAAACCTGAACATTCAAAGCTTCCATTGAACGAAGCAGGGGTGTCTTTTTATCAAGTGCTTCTCCGCCGTAGGAATAAAAGGCAGTAGGAATACACAAAACTCCCTCTTTAATAAAAGCATAAGACGTAGGGTCCCATGCAGTGTAACCGCGGGCCTCAAATGTGTTTCTTAAGCCTCCTGACGGGAAGGATGATGCATCAGATTCCCCCTGAACAAGCTCTTTACCTGAAAATTCTAAAATCACACTACCGTCCGACACAGGCGAAATAAAGCTATCGTGCTTTTCGGCAGTGATACCCGTTAACGGCTGAAACCAGTGAGTATAATGTGTAGCACCAAGCTCTACTGCCCAGTCTTTCATAGCAGACGCAACCACATCCGCTATTGATTTATCAATAGGCTTACCCACCGAAATAGTTTTTTTCAGTATTTCATAGGTTTCCTTGGGTAATCTTTCGCGCATTACACGGTCATCGAACACCAGCGAGCCAAAGATTTGCTGAATTTCTGCCATATCTATTCCTCCTATGTCTTAAAAGGCTACAATACCTCAAAATATCTCAAATATATACTAATTATTGTATATTTAAACACAATATTTGTCAATAAATTTTTAATTTTTGGAATTAAATTTTCATAAAACTTGAAATGTACATATTTTTTTGCTATACTTAGTACATTGAGAGGTAATATTATGCCAAAATTTTTTATTAATAAAGAGGACATAAAAGATAATACAATTAAAATCTCGGGACAGGACGCAACCCACATTGCCAAGGTTTTGCGCACCGAGGTAGGCGAAACACTTACATTGTGTGACGGATGCGGTACTGACTTTTTTGCTCAGGTTACCTCTGTTTCCAAAGAGGAAGTTTCCCTAAAAATCTACGAGACTCTTCCCTGCCTTGCAGAACCTGAAATTTCCGTTACACTGTTTCAGGGAATCCCAAAGCAGGGCAAGATGGACTACATAATAGAAAAATGTACAGAGCTTGGAATTTCACGAATAGTTCCTGTGTCAGCAAAACGGTCTGTGGTAAAGATTGATGACAAAAAATCAGAAATAAAGAAACTAGAGCGATGGCGTAAAATTGCAGCGGAATCCGTAAAGCAATGCGGCAGAGGTAAAATCCCCGAGGTAACAGACGTTATGAGTTTTAACGAGGCGTTAGAATATTCAAAAGCTTTAGACTTAACTATTGCCGCCTATGAATGCGAGCGTGATACTTCTATAAAATCTGCATTAACAGGCAAAGCCCCTAAAACCATCGGTGTTTTTATCGGTCCTGAGGGCGGAATTGACGACAAAGAAGTAAAAATGCTCAAAGATGCCAATATACAAACCGTGACTCTGGGCGCAAGAATTTTACGCACAGAAACGGCAGGCCATACGGTGCTTACCGCTATAATGTATGAGTACAATGAATTTGAACAATAAAAACGAAAGGTCGAAAAAGGAAATGGAAAAGAAATTCATCACAAAAGAACAAAAAGAAAAAGTATCAAACAGACTGGTTTTAAACTTCGGCATACTGCTCGCAGGAGCACTCGTTATGCTTTATGTTTATAACTTTGTATCAGCAGGCTACACCTCATCTGTAAAAAACGTGCTTTTAACACTAGGTATCATTTTTGCAGTTTTAGCTGTTGTAACATTCGTATTGGGAATGAAAAAGTTCCCCTCACTTAAGAAATACTCACCTGTAGCATTGGGAGCATTTATTGCCTGCGGCGTTGTCGCTTCTACAAAATTTATACCCGCATTCCCCATTAAAACCTCTGTTTTAGTAGTGTTTATCTTAATGGCAGTGTACTTTATTGTTATGGCGATTTACACAGGTATTTACTTAAAGACACATCCCGTGTTAATAGAAAAGAAAAAAATTCACCACAAAAAGAAGAGAAAATAAAACTAAAAGCCTCGCATTGCGAGGCTTTTTTATTACATAAACAAACATAATAAAACGGGTAAAAACACCGCAGGTATGTAGTTCATAACCTTAAGCTTGGTAACGCCTAACATATTAAGACCTAAAGCTATAATCAAAATCGAACCAGTGCAGGTCATTTCAGCAATTACTGCATCAGATAGATAAGGTCCCACAAACTGTGCAAGTAGAGTAATAATCCCCTGATACACAAAGACCGCCACCGCAGAAAACATAACGCCTATTCCCATCGAGGCACTGAAAATTATAGAACTTATAAAGTCCAGTAAGGACTTGGAAAACAGAATTTCGTGATTACCATTTATGCCACTCTCCAATGAACCTACAATAGCCATTGCACCAACGCAGAATAAAAGACTCGCGGTTACAAAACCTTTTGCAATGGAGCTTTCGTCTGCACCATTCTTTGAAAATTTGCTCTCAAGCTTTTTCCCTAAGTTATTCAATCCGTCATCAAGCTTTAATAACTCTCCGACAAGTGCTCCTACCGCCATTGAAATAATGGCAATAAGAGTATTCTCTCCTTTTAAACATCCGTCAATTCCTATATAAATAACGCACAGAGCAACCGCCTTCATAATGGAGTCTGAAAATCTCTGGGGTATACCTTTTTTAAGCAATAATCCGATGGTACTACCCACAATTACTGCTATGGCATTTACTAATGTTCCTGTCAAAAAAACCACCTCTCCATTATTTTTGCACATTTTAAATATTTTGTCAATCACAAGACAAATTTTCACCAAAAATATGTATAAAACCGCCCAAACTTGACAATATTTACATATAATGGTATAATTTCCACAAGTTAACTTTCAAATCTTTAGAAGGAGAATATTTTTAGTATGAAAAAGATAATCAGCGTGTTGCTTGCACTGTTAATGCTTGCATGCGTAAATGTTTCTGCTGAAAATCCCATAACGGTAGAGGTTGACTTCGGCACAGTTCAGTTTGATACACCTCCCGTTAACATCAACGGAAGAGTCTTAGTACCCGTAAGAGCCATATTTGAGGCAATGGGTGCTGATGTTCGGTGGAATGCAGAAACTAAAACAGTAACATCAAAACTTGATAACACCATAGTAGTAATGGAAATTGACAGCCCTATCATGCGGATAAACGGCGAAGCAAAAAAGATAGACGTAGCTCCCACAATCATCAACGACAGAACATTGGTTCCAGCCAGAGCCGCAGCAGAAGCTTTTGGCGGCAGAGTTCAGTGGTTAGGCGAGCAACATAAGGTTGTTATATCAACAAAGGCGTTTGAGAAAAAGTTGGAAACAATCCAAAACTACAGCTCCGTAAGAAAATTAGAATTAGGTGAAACACAGGCAGTTTCAGCATTCAATATGTCATATTTTCCCCAATACGAAACACTGACAGGAGCACCTGATGGCACCGACTTTGAAATCATTTCATCCGACGACACCTACTGTGCAATTTTAGGAATCAGAAGTGATATCTATATAGGAGATACACCCGAGCTTACTCAGGACTATGTTCAATCAGTTGCATCGGATATGGTGGCGGTTGCAGGAGGAACCCTTCTATCCTGTGATATCGTGAATATATGTAATACGGAATTTATGAAAATCTGTTACATCACTCACGACACAGCTGAAGGAATAACAGACGATGATGCACACATTACTACCTACACAAGATGGCAGGGCGGAGTTGTATATACAATGAAGCTGTCAGAATACGGCAGTGTTCCATTTGCTGTACAAAACGATTTAAACTATATGACAACAACATTACTAATAAAATGAA
>JAZNWB010000019.1:0-5845 GCA_045593125.1 Congzhengia sp.
CCCTGATATTTATAAAAAATTTCTTCCCCCTGTGAGTGGTAGGCAATGACCATTTGAGGGGCGATTTTTTTGGTAAATGATACGATTGCTTTAGTTTCAGGTTCGCTCTCAGGATATTCGCCTGAATATTTTGTAGGAGCAGGAGCAAAAATCCCCTCTTTTAGTTGCAGAGCCTTACCCTTGGAAAAAGAGGCGTCGTAGTTGTGGTTTAAGTCAATTCCCCTTATGTTGGCCTGCCACTTGCCCACAAAATCTTCGCCGCCGTTTATCATAATAAGCCGTTTTCTCACATATACAGGTAAATCCTGTGATAAGCCATTAATGCACAAATTTACACCATCGGGATTCACCATAGGGATAAAGTAAAATGTGTTGTGGAGATTCCCGGTTTCCAATAAAGTGTTTATAATGCACATAACGAGAGAGGAGGTTATCCATTCTTTGGCATGATGAGCAGCGGTGATTATAATTTTTTTGCCGCCATTTCCCAGTTTGAGAGCGTATATGGGTTTTCCCAGAACAGAGTAGCCGATTGTTTCTTTTTGAAGATTAGGATATTTTATCAGAAGCTTTGATAAATCAGACAAAAATATATCGTATGTATAAGGATTGTTTGTAGTAATTAAAAAAGAATTCATGATTTCACCTCGGTTTAATTTATGTATGAAACTTTCAAAAATTACACATAATACCAACCGAGAGGTGTGATACGATGAAAAAAGCTTATGTAAAAACAAAACAAAAAGGAGTAAAAAATCTGCTTTCACGCTCATACATAGTGGCAACTGTGTTAGGGGCGGCACTTTGTGCATTTATTTTGTCTTTTGTGCTCAACTCATCGAAAGAGCCTGAGGTAGAGCAGATACAGGTCACAGAAATTGAGCCTGTGCAGATTGCAGAAATTGTTCCTGTTGAAGAGCCATTGCCGGAGGTTATTCCCGCAGAACCACCCGAAATTCTTGAAGTACCTCAAAAGGAGGAGACAGAGTCGGTTGGTATGTTTTCACAGGAGGAACTGAAAATCAAATTACCAGTAAAGGGGAAAATAACAAATCAATACTCGGATTCAAAGCCTGTAAAAAATGAAGCAACTGGTGTGTGGCAAACTCACAACGGAATAGATATTGAAGCGAAAAAAGGCGAGGAAGTAACAGCACCGGCAAGTGGCAAAGTAATATCTGCAGGAAAAAATGCATTATATCAGAATAGCATTACCATCGACCATGGTAATGGATATGTATCTACAATATTTAATTTAGAAGGTCTTAATGTTTCTGTTGGTGACGAGGTCAGACAGGGAGAAAAAATCGGCACAGCAGGTGAGGGAGCGGCAGCGGAAAGTGATACAAGCCCTCATGTGCATATAGAAATCAAGAAAAATGGAAAATATACAGATCCAAACCAATATATAGAATAAAAAATAAAGGCGAGCACAGAATTCGTGCTCACCTTTTTTGTTGTAATTACTGAATAAAATCCTTGATTTCATCAACGAATTTATCTGCATCTGCACTATCTGAGTGAATGTTTACAGCAATGGGTTTGCTGAGGTCAAGGCTGTAAATACCTAAGATTGACTTAGCGTCAACCACATATCTGCCTGAGGTTAAATCAACGTCGAATTCATATTTGTTAACAATGTTAACGAATATTCTCACGTCGTTCATGGAATTAAGTAAAATGTTCAAAGTTTTCATTTTTCATACCTCCTTTATTATTTAAATACCATTATACAATAGCAAAATATAAAAGTCAATTCGCATTTTATTAAAATTAAATGACAAAATTCAACAAATCATTTGACAATTTTCATGCCAGAGTATATAATATAAGATAATATGTGACAGGAATGGAGTTTTTTAATATGAATTTTGCTAAAAGACTTTTAAGTATAGTGATGATTTTGACGGTGCTTTTTGCGTTTGTGGGCTGTAGTGGCGATACTGCAGGGGCAGAGGAGCTGTTAAAGACATACTTTTCTGCATTGAACGGATTTAACACAGATGCAATGGCGAAGTGTATTGTAAGTGACAATGAATACAAAATCGGTTTTTCCACAGAGACTATTTCTGACGGCTATGTACAGACAGATAATTATAAAAAGTCAGTAGAAAGTATGTTCAAGGGTCTGAGTGATACATTTTCATTTACAATTAACTCATCAGAAGTTGTAGACAAGACAACGGTTAAGTTTAATGTAACGGTAAAGCATGCTGATGTGAACGAAGAAGCGGTTAATAATTACGTTCAGAACAAGGTTGACAATTACGTTACAAAACATCCCTCTTACTTTGATTTAAACGAAATAGAGCAGAGTGATACAAGCATTGCGGTTATGGCAGATGCATATAACCAGTATTTGCAGATTACAGAAAGAGTTACAAAGGATATAGACATTTTAGTAACCAAGGTGGGTAATAGCTGGAAAGTTGAAACAGCCAAGAACTACCAGTTGTTCGGTTTATTAACAGAAGTATTTGCAGAATAGGATAAGGCGGCATACACCGCCTTATTTTTTTGCTCAAAAATGCTTGAAAAGGGATTCTTTATATGCTATACTGTTATAATAAGTATTATTATGCGTAAAAATCAGGAGATGACTATGTTTAAAGTCTTAAAACAGGAAGGAAAAGCTCGTCGTGGAGAGTTTGTTACTCCTCATGGCACAATACAGACTCCCGTTTTTATGAACGTGGGAACGGCAGCAGCTATAAAAGGCGGCGTGTCGTCACTTGATTTGCAGGAACTAAAGTGTCAGGTGGAGCTTTGTAACACCTATCATTTACACCTTCGTCCGGGTGATGAGGTAGTGGCTCAAATGGGCGGACTCCATAAGTTTATGAATTGGGATAAGCCCATACTTACCGATAGCGGCGGTTTTCAGGTTTTTTCTCTTTCCTCAATCAGAAAAATTAAAGAAGAGGGAGTGTATTTTTCCTCGCATATTGACGGTCGTAAAATATTTATGGGGCCTGAAGAAAGCATGAAGATCCAGTCTAATCTTGCGTCTACTATTGCTATGGCATTTGACGAATGTGCAGACTCTAAATCAGACAAAAAATACATGGCAGAAAGTGTATCAAGAACTGAACGCTGGCTGGTGCGATGCAAGGATGAGTTAGCTAAACTCAACAAAACATCAATTAACCGAGAACAAATGCTTTTTGGTATCAATCAAGGTGCAATTTATGACGATTTGAGAATAGAAAATATGAAAAAAATTGCGAAACTCGACCTTCCCGGTTATGCAATAGGCGGCCTTGCGGTGGGAGAAACTGCAGAGGAAATGTACCACGTTTTAGATGTGACACTCCCATATGCACCGGAAAATAAGCCTCGATATTTAATGGGTGTGGGTACACCTGTAAACATTATTGAGGCAGTAGCCCGTGGCATTGACTTTTTTGACTGCGTTATGCCTTCGCGAAATGCCCGCCACGGTCACCTTTTTACATGGAACGGCATAATAAATATAATAAATCAAAAATACATGACAGACTCGCTTCCCATAGACCCTGAGTGTGATTGTCCTGTGTGTCGTAACCACTCAAGAGCATATATAAGACATCTCTTAAAGGCGGGAGAAATGCTAGGAATGCGGCTTGCTGTAATGCATAATTTGTATTTTTATAATAACTTAATGGAAAAGATTAGATTTGCAATAGAAAACGGACAGTTTGAGGC
This sequence comes from Congzhengia sp., assembly GCA_045593125.1. Lineage (GTDB taxonomy): Bacteria > Bacillota > Clostridia > UBA1381 > UBA9506 > Congzhengia. The sequence continues at coordinate 3,685 of JAZNWB010000019.1, forward strand.
TTTTCGTGAAAAATATGTGCCCATATTGGGTAAACGTATTTAGTGAGGTAATTTATGTTTAAAAGAATGAGAGAGGATATCCGTGCAATCCGTGAGCGTGACCCTGCGGCGAGAAATTCTTTAGAGATTTTCTTTTTGTATTCAGGGCTTCATGCTATATGGTGGTACAGAATTTCCCATTTTTTCTATAAAGTAAAGATGCGAGGTATTGCCCGTTGTGTTTCGCAGTGTGGAAGATTTTTTACAGGTATAGAAATTCACCCGGGAGCGACAATCGGTCATGGACTCTTTATTGACCATGGTATGGGAGTTGTTATCGGTGAGACTACAGAAATTGGCGACAACGTAACAATCTATCAGGGAGTAACTCTAGGCGGTACAGGAAAGGACGTAGGAAAACGTCATCCCACCATCGGTAACAACGTTATGATAGGTTCAGGTGCTAAGGTTTTAGGACCTTTTAAGGTTGGTGACAATTCAAAGATTGCGGCAAATGCAGTGGTTTTAAATGAAGTTCCGCCTAATTCTACCTGTGTGGGTGTACCTGCGAGGATTGTAAAAATCAACAACGAGAGAGTGTGCGAACAACTGGACCAGGTGCACATTCCCGACCCTGTTTCTCAGGAATTGTGCAGACTCAGTGCCAAACTTGAAAAACTTGAAAAGAGATTAGCCGAGCAAGACGGAAAGGAATAGAATTATGAGAATATATAATACATTATCAAGAACAAAGGAAGAGTTTGTGCCCATTAATCCAGGAGAGGTAAAAATGTATTCCTGCGGACCTACCGTATACAACTTTTTTCACATCGGTAACGCACGTCCTTTTATTATTTTTGATACTTTGAGAAGATATTTGGAATATATCGGCTACAAGGTAACATTTGTACAGAATTTTACAGACATTGACGATAAAATGATAAAAAATGCCAACGAGCAGGGAATTACTGTAAAAGAGCTTGCAGAAACTTATATAAAAGAGTATTTTACAGATGCCCAAGGGTTAGGTATCCGGGCTGCAACAATCCACCCCAAGGCAACAGAAAATATTGATGCTATCATCAAAACAGTAGAAACGTTAATTGAAAAAGGCTATGCATATGAGGTAAATGGTGATGTTTACTTTGAAACAAAGAAGTTTTCAGAATATGGCAAACTCTCCAAGATGCCATTAGAGGACTTAGAAGCCGGTGCAAGAATTGATGTAACGGATATCAAACGTAACCCCTCCGACTTTGCTCTTTGGAAAGCAAAGAAGGAAGGAGAACCGGCGTGGCAAAGCCCCTGGGGTGAAGGACGTCCAGGCTGGCATATTGAGTGCTCTGCTATGGTAAATAAATACTTAGGTGAGACAATCGATATCCATTCAGGCGGTCAGGATTTAATATTCCCTCACCACGAAAACGAAATTGCACAGAGTGAATGCTGCACAGGTAAGCCCTTTGCAAGATACTGGATGCACAATGGCTATATCAATGTTGACAATCAGAAAATGTCAAAATCTTTAGGCAATTTCTTCACAGTTCGTGATGTTGCTCAAAAATACGACTATGAGGTTATCCGTTTTTTCATGCTCTCGGCTCATTACAGAAGTGTAATCAATTTTGCAGATGAATTACTGGCGCAATCAGAGGCAGGATTAAACAGACTTTATAACTGTATTTCTAATCTTGAATTTTTGGAAACCAAGGCAAAGAACAGAGAATTGACAGATAGTGAAAAAGAGTTTGTAGAAAAGCTTGGCTCTTTCCGTGAACAGTTCAAAACTGCAATGGACGATGACTTAAACACAGCAGATGCAATAGCTGCAATATTTGACCTTGCAAAATTTATAAATTCAGAAGATAAATCTGACTGGGCACTTGGAGTGTTTGAAGCAGCAAAAGGTATAATGCGCGAGCTCGGCGATGTAATCGGTATATTTACACGAACAGCTGAGGATACTATATCTGATGAGGCGAAGGAATTAATCGAAAAAAGAGCCCAAGCACGTGCGCAAAAAGACTGGGCGCTATCCGATAAAATCCGTGATGAATTACAGGCAATGGGTATTGAGGTTGCTGATACTCGTCAGGGTGTAAAAATCAGAGTGATAAAATAATGGACATTAATAAAATTTTAGATAAAGAAAGTATTCCCGAAATAAACACGTTGTCACCTT
>JAZNWB010000020.1:0-11550 GCA_045593125.1 Congzhengia sp.
AACAATGGCAGGTAAAAAGCCTGAAATCGGCGGACTTCACCCTATCACAAAGGTTTTGGATGAAGTTAAAAATATCTTTTTGGGTATGGGATTTTCTATTGCAGAAGGTCCTGACGTTGAACTTGATTATTATAATTTTGAAGCGTTAAATATTCCAAAAGAGCATCCTGCACGTGACACTCAGGATACATTCTATGTAAGTGACAATGTTGTACTTCGTACACAGACATCACCTATGCAGATTCGTGTTATGGAAAAAGCAAAACCACCTATCAGAATCATTGCGCCAGGACGTGTTTACAGAAGCGATGCAGTAGATGCTACGCACTCACCTGTATTCCATCAGATTGAAGGTCTTGTTGTGGACAAAGGAATCACAATGGCAGACTTAAAGGGTACACTTGAGCAGTTTATTAAATCGCTTTATGGTCAGGATGCGAAAATCAGACTTCGTCCTCACCATTTCCCCTTTACAGAACCCAGTGCTGAGGTTGACGTTTCTTGTTTTGTTTGCGGTGGTAAAGGATGCCGTGTATGTAAAGGCGAAGGCTTTATAGAAATCTTAGGTGCAGGTATGGTTCATCCTGATGTATTAAGACGTTGTAATATCGACCCTGATGAATACAGCGGTTTTGCTTTTGGTTTAGGCTTAGAGCGTATCGTTATGAGAAGAATGAACATTGACGATATGCGTCACCTTTACGAAAATGACGTAAGATTCTTGAAGCAGTTTTAATTAGAGGAAGAGAGGTTAGAAAAATGAAATTACCATTAAGTTGGCTTTCTGATTATACAGACATGACGGGTATAACACCCGAAGAATATAACCATGCCTTAACAATGTCAGGTTCAAAAGTTGAGGGCATTGAAAATATAGGAGATAAAATACAGAATATCGTTACAGGCAAAATTTTGTCAGTAGAAAAGCATCCTGATGCAGATAAACTCAAGGTTTGTATGTTGGATGTTGGTACAGAAACACTGCAGATAGTAACAGGTGCAGATAATGTAAAACCTGGTCAAACTGTGCCTGTTGCAAAAGACGGAGCATTGCTCCCTGACGGAACAAAAATCAAAAAGGGTAAGCTCCGCGGAGTTGAATCAAATGGTATGCTTTGTTCATATGAAGAAATCGGCATGACAAAGGAAGATTTTCCTGATGCTGAATACGGTATTTTGATATTGGAAGATGGACTTCCACTTGGTAAAGACATCAAAGAAGTTTTTGGTCTTGATAACCCTGTTGTTGAGTTTGAAATCACATCAAACCGTCCTGATTGTTTCAGTGTAATTGGTTTAGCCAGAGAAACAGCAGTAACATTTAACAGACCTTTTAATGTGAAAACTCCCGAAGTAAAAGGTTCGGGCGATGACATCAACAACTATATGAAGATTACAGTAGGAGAGCCTGAACTTTGTAAGCGTTATACCGCAAAAATGGTTAAAAACGTTAAAATTGGTCCTTCGCCTGCTTGGATGGTAAAAAGGCTTCAGTCTTGTGGTATCCGCTCTATAAATAACATTGTAGATATCACAAACTACATTTTACTTGAATACGGTCAGCCGATGCACGCTTTTGATATGTCATACCTTGAAGGTAATGAAATAAATGTAAGAAGAGCGCGTGACGGCGAGGTTATGACAACTTTAGATGGCGAAGAACATACATTAGACAACTCTATGCTTATGATTTGCGACGGCAAAAAGCCTGTTGCGGTTGCAGGTGTTATGGGTGGTCTTAATTCTGAAGTAAGAGAAGACACCAAGACAGTTTTATTTGAATCTGCTACTTTCTTAGGTTCATCTGTTCGTATTACTGCCAAAAAATTAGGTCTTCGTACAGAAAGTTCATCAAGATTTGAAAAAGGATTGGATACAGAAAACACATATCCCGCAGTAATGCGTGCGTGTGAGCTTGTAGAACAGCTCGGTTGTGGAGAGGTTGTAGACGGTGTTATCGATGTTTACGGCACAAAACCAGAAACAGTTACAATTAAATTTGAACCTGAAAGAATTAATGAATTCATAGGTTTTAATGTACCTACTGATGTAATGGTAAAGACCTTGACAGATTTAGGCTTTGAAGTTTCAGGCGATGAAATCTGCGTTCCTACATTCCGTCCTGATGTACTTTGCTTTAATGATATAGCAGAGGAAATTGTTCGTATGTACGGATACGACAAAATTCCCTCAACTCTTATGGACGGCGATACGACAGTAGGTATAAAAACATACGGTCAGCAAATTGAAGACAGAGTAAAGAATACTTTGGTTGGCTGTGGTCTTTATGAAACATTGGTATTCAGTTTTACAAACCCCAATATTTTTGACAGACTCAATATGCCGGCTGATAGTGAAAAGAGAAATGCAGTAGTAATCACAAACCCCTTAGGTGTTGAAAACTCAATTATGAGAACGACAGCAATTGCATCTATGATGGAGGTTGTGGCAAGAAATGAAAACTTCAAGGCAGAGCAGGTAAGACTATTTGAACTTGGTAAAATCTATATTCCTAAAGAAGGAGAAGACCTTCCTGAGGAAAGAAGAGTGGTTACAATCGGTATGTACGGAAATTGCGACTACTTTGATTTAAAGGGTGTAGTTGAGGTTATGCTTGATGACTTAGGCATTGCTAAACGTTCTTTTGAACCTGAAAAAACAAACTCCACATTCCATCCGGGCAGATGTGCAAATCTAATTGCCGGCGGAAAAACTATTGGTACCATCGGTCAAATTCATCCTGCGGTAGCTGAAAACTATGGTGTATCAAGAGATGTTTATGTAGCTGAGATTGACTTTGAGGACATGCTGATGTTGGCAAAAACAGAAAAAACATATAAAAAGCTTCCTAAATTCCCTGCATCTCAGCGTGACCTTGCTTTAATTGCAGATGACAGCATTTTAGCAGCTCAGATTGAAAGCATTATCAAGAAAAAAGCAGGTAATATCTTTGAAAGCCTCACATTATTTGACGTTTATAAGGGTAATCAGATTCCTGAAAACAAAAAATCAATGGCATATTCATTGGTATTGCGTGATGAAAACAAAACTCTTACAGATGAGGATGTAAATCCTGTAATTGAAAGTATCTTAAAAGAACTTTCATCAAAACTTGATGTAACATTAAGATAACTGGTGATTTAATGTACAAAACAGTAAAAATAACTCCAAAAAAGTTATGTGGCAAAGTATGTGCGCCGCCCTCTAAAAGTGCGGCACACCGTGCTTTGTTAGGTGCTGCACTATCTTTTGGAGTGTCAGAAATTTCAAATCTTTCATACAGTCAGGATATACTGGCAACGTTAAATGCTGTAAAATGCCTTGGGGCAGAGGTTGAAGTATTTGGCTCTGCTGCTAAAGTTTCGGGTGTGTGTAAAGCTGAAAAACTTGACGATGTTTTGATAGATTGTAACGAGTCAGGCTCAACCCTGCGTTTTATTATTCCTCTAGCTTTGGCTATCGGAGGGAGTTTTAGTGTCACAGGCAGAGGAAGGCTTTTAGACCGTCCGCTGGATGATTATTATAAAATATTTGATTCTCAGGGGATTTCCTACAGAAAAGAAGGTGACAGGATATCCTTTGAAGGAAAACTTAAAGGATGCGTGTATGAGCTTTCGGGAAATGTAAGTTCTCAATATATTACAGGACTTCTGTTTGCTCTGCCTTTGCTTCCTGATAGCAGTGAAATTGTAATCACTACACCGCTAGAGTCTGTTGGTTATATCAATATGACCTTAGAGGTGCTATCAAAATACGGAATAGAAATAGATGCGTCTGATGATTTAAGACATTTTTATATAAAAGGAAACCAAAACTACAAGGCTTGTGATTACGCAGTTGAGGGCGATTATTCTCAGGCTGCCTTTTATTATGTGGCAAATGCTTTGGGCAATAATATTGAGATTGGTGGTTTGAATGAGGATTCATCACAAGGCGATAAGGCGATTCTTGATGTTATAAAGATTATGAAAATACAAAAAGGCGAACGTATCATTGACGTAAGCCAAATTCCGGATCTTGTGCCTATTATGACAGTTTTGGCAACACAGACCGAAGGTACTACGCATATTGTAGGTGCGGCACGCCTGAGGATAAAGGAAAGCGACAGATTGTCTGCAATAACCTGTGAATTGACAAAACTCGGTGCTCGTATTGATGAATACGAAGATTCTATTACCATATATGGAAAAACTCAATTGCATGGCGGAACAGTTGACAGCCATAATGACCACAGAATTGCTATGTCGTTAGCGATTGCGGCGACTGTTGCGGATAACGAAGTTATAATTTGCGGTGCAGATAGTGTCAAAAAATCATATGCTGATTTTTGGGACGATTACTTTAGTTTAGGAGGGAAAATAGAAAATGGCGAATAGCTACGGAAAACTTTTCAGAATAAGCTTGTTTGGGGAATCACACTCAGAAGCTATCGGTGTGGTTATTGATGGAGTGCCATCAGGAATTGAGCTTGATATGAATGAAATAATGTTTGAAATGGGCAGACGTGCCCCCGGCAAGGACGCATTTTCCACATCTCGTACCGAGAGTGATATTCCTGAAATACTAAGCGGAGTGTTTAACGGAATCACCACAGGTACGCCCATTTGTGCAGTTATAAAAAATAGAAATACACGCTCTTCTGATTATCATCCTGAAATTATTCGTCCTTCTCATGCAGATTACAGCGGAAAACTCCGTTACAACGGTTTTAACGACTATCGTGGCGGCGGGCATTTTTCAGGCAGGTTGACAGCACCAATAGTATTTGCAGGAGCGTTGGCTAAGCAAATAATCAAAAAAGAGAATATTGAAATTTTCTCTCATATTAGAAATATAGGTAAGGTCCATGATGATGAAGTTAACTACGCAAATCCTGGTATTGCGACACTTAAAGTCCTTAAGGATAAAAAGCTTGCTTTTATTAATGATGACGCTGCAAAAGAAGCAGAAGAAGAAATTCTTAATGCAAAAGGCAATGCCGACTCAATCGGGGGCAGTATAGAGACGGTTATCACAGGAATTCGGGGTGGCATAGGCTCTCCTTTCTTTGAATCGGTAGAGAGCAGACTTGCCTCTATGTTGTTTTCTGTTCCTGCAGTTAAGGCTGTAGAATTTGGAATCGGAAAAGAATTTTCTGAAATGCTTGGTAGTGAAGCGAATGATAGCTTTGTGGTAGAGAATGACGTTATAAAAACTAAAACAAACAACAATGGTGGAATAAACGGAGGTATCACAAACGGTATGCCAGTTGTGTTTAGCACGACAATTAAGCCCACGCCCTCTATTGGCAAAGAACAGGAAACTGTCAATATAGAAACCAACGAAAACATAACAGCAAGGATATCAGGCAGACATGACCCTTGTATAGTTCAGCGTGCCGTTCCTGTTATAGAGGCTGCAACTGCGATTGTTTTGCTTGATTTAATTCTGGAGGCAAGGACTTATGCTTAATAAGTACAGAAAGCAGATAGATAAAATAGACAAAAAACTCATAAAACTTTTTGAAAAGCGTATGGACATTGCAAGATGTGTTGGTGAATACAAAAAAGAAAATAACATTGAAATATTTGATGCCGAGCGTGAAAAGGAAATTATAAATACTCGTACTTCGCAGATAAGAAATCCTGCGTATCGAGAATATGCGAAAGAATTTTTCAACAATTTAATGTGTATTTCAAAAGAAATGCAGAGCAAAAAGTAAGGGAAATTTATGAAAGAAAACATAGTTTTAATAGGCATGTCTGGAGCGGGAAAAACAACAATTGGTCGTGCTCTGTCTTATAAATTAAAGATGGCTTTTGTGGATATGGATTTATATATCGAAAGAAAGTACAACAGGCAAATTTCAGAGATATTTGATGAGTATGGGGAAGAATACTTCAGAAAATTAGAAACCGAAGTAGCAAAAGAAGTGAGCGAAAACTATAAAAACACCATTATTTCCACAGGTGGCGGGGTGGTGCTCAATCACGAGAATATGGAATATCTTAAAAGTAATGGCACAGTTGTTTACATAAACCGTACGGTGGAAAATATCCTGAGTACGCTTAATGCAGAAAAGAGACCTCTTTTAAAAGAGAATCCTGACAAGCTATACGAAATGAGAAAAATACGGCACCCGCTATACACTAAGTATGCAGACATCTGTATTTTAAATAGCGGAGAACTTAAAGACTGTGTCAATAATATTGCAGAAGCTATTGATATGTACAAGTAAAATATTTTTAAAAAAATTATTACTAAGGTTGAATTGTTAGTGCATCTTTGATACAATGGAATTAAAGGTGAGTGAAAATGAAAATAAATGAAACATTAAAAAGTCAAGAGCCTATTTTTGAGCAAAAAGAGGGGCAGTATGATGAGTTAATGGCATATTACAAGTGTGCCATGATGGAAGTGGAAACAAAGTTCAGAGTGCTTAACGAAGAGTTTTCCCTCCAGTATGACAGAAACCCCATAAGTGCAATCAAAAGCAGATTAAAAAACTTGAAAAGCATAAAGGACAAGCTTATAAAAAATGATTTTCCGTTGAGTGTTGACTCAATAGAGGAAAACTTAAATGATGTTGCAGGTGTGCGTGTAATATGTTCTTTTGAACGTGATGTTTATCTTTTGGCAGAAGCACTCCTAAGTCAGGATGACATAGAATTAATTACAAAAAAAGATTACATATCTGCTCCGAAAGAAAATGGATATCGAAGTCTGCACCTGATAGTAGCTGTTCCTATTTATCTTGTAAACGAAAAACGTACAATGCGTGTGGAAATTCAGCTCCGTACAATTGCAATGGATTCATGGGCAACATTAGAGCATCAGCTCCGCTATAAGAAAAATATTGAATTTACGGAGGAAATGGCAGAGGAGTTGTATCTTTGCTCGAAACTCAGTGCAGATCTTGACCACAAGATGGACAATTTAAGAAAGCTTGTAAATGTTTAGAGTTGTAGCACAGCTGCAACTTTTTTAACTGGAACTATAAAAAATCATCCAAAAAAGATAAAAATTTATTGACATTGACATGTTACAATGCTATAATGTATGTTAGCCGCGTGCGTGAGGTTATAAATGGAATGTGAAATTCCTACCGAAACGGCAGCGAGCAAGGATGGAGGAGGTGCGATTATGTACGCAATTATCAAAACAGGCGGAAAGCAGTACAAGGTTTCCGAAGGTGATGTTATCTACGTTGAAAAGCTCGGCGTAGCGGACAGTGAGACTGTTACATTCAACGAAGTATTAGCAGTTGGCGAAGGCGATTCATTGAAAGTAGGTACACCTTTAGTTTCGGGTGCTTCTGTTACAGCTAAAGCATTAGTTGGAGAAGGTAAGGCTAAGAAGGTTATTGTCTTCAAGTACAAGCCCAAGAAGGGTTATTCTAAGAAGCAGGGCCACAGACAGCCTTTCACAAAAGTTGTTATCGAAAAGATAAACGCATAATCATTATGACAAAGATTTGTGTTTACAGAAAAGGTAATCACATTGTAAAGTATGTGGTTGAAGGTCATACAGGATATGCAGAACAGGGTTCTGACATCGTGTGTGCCGCAGTTTCTGCTGTTGCAACCCATACTTTAAACGGACTTACGGAAATTGTTGGAATTCCCGTGGGTTATGAGGTAAAAGATGCTTATCTCGAATGTATTGTTCCCGATAAATTATCGGAAGAAGAGCGTAAGCAGACAGATATTTTACTTGATTCAATGTACTTAACCTTTAAAAACTTAGAAGAACAATACAAAGAATATATAACCATTATTGATATGGAGGTGTAGTTATGCTTAAGATTAACATTCAGCTCTTCGCTCATAAAAAGGGTGTAGGTAGCACAAAGAACGGACGTGACAGTGAAGCTAAACGTCTTGGTGTTAAAAAAGCAGACGGTCAGAGCGTTCTCGCCGGCAATATTCTTGTTAGACAGAGAGGAACAAAGATTCATCCCGGTACAAACGTTGGTAAAGGCGGCGATGATACATTGTTCGCACTTGTTAACGGTAAAGTTAAATTCGAGAAATTTGGCGCAGGCAAAAAGCGTGTAAGCGTATATGAGGACGTTACAGCGTAATTTTTAACAAATATAGCCCCGAGATTGTCCTCGGGGCTTTAATACTTTTTGGAGGTGAGGCGATTGCCGAAAATATTTGCAATTTCCGATTTGCATCTGGGTTTTTCCTGTAATAAGCCAATGAACATTTTTGGCAATAGCTGGGAAAATCACGAAGAAAGACTGTACGAAAACTGGCAAAAAACAGTTGGTAAGGATGATATCGTTTTAGTTCCTGGTGACATCTCCTGGGAAACATATGTAAATCATGCCACAGCGGATTTTGAATTTATAAATAAACTTAACGGAACGAAAATAATTACAAAGGGCAATCACGATTATTGGTGGGAAACCCTTTCTAAATTAAATAGATTTTTGGAAGAAAACAATTTTGATACTATTAAATTTTTGCATAATACAAATGTTATATTCGGTGATGTATGTATCTGTGGCACGAAAGGTTATCCCGAAACAGAGGGAATCCCTACAGATGATGAGGGAAAACGCCTTTATTCCAGGGAAATCATCCGCTTGGAAAATGCAATAGCAGATGCTAAAAAGACAGGTGCGAAAAAAATAGTAGTCATGCTTCATTATCCGCCCGGAACGCAGAGTGAATTTGCCCGTATTCTAAAAGATGGCGAGGTTGACTATTGTATTTATGGTCATCTCCACGGAGGTACATTCGGTGCAGTAACCAAGGGAAATGTGGGCGGAGTGGAGTACAGATTAGTATCGGCGGATTATTTAAGATTCTGTCCGATAGAAATAACGGAAATATAATTAATTGTAAAAACGCAGTGAGCTAAACTCACTGCGTTTTTAAATAATCTTTTAACTTTTCTAAATTCTTTTGTGCTACTTTTCGCCCTGTTTGATACGCTTTTTCAAGTTCGTTTACGTCATGTTCAACATGACCTACATTCAAAGGTTCTTCAGGACGGATGACAAAAAGTTCGCCCCGAAGTTCCTTTTCTTTAATATAGGCGGTTGTCTCGTTGTACATAATATGTCGGTTTTCCATCACTTTAATAAGCTTTGGAAATTTTTTGTACTTAATACGAATAAGTGGAAGTGCACTGTTTTTTTGCTTTATATATTCCTTCGGTTGTGTAAGAACAACCACATTTTTGTTATATCCCATATTTTCAAAAGCCTTAACGGGGATAGAATCTGCCATACCACCGTCAAGCATTTTTCTGCCACCTGCAGTAACAATACGAGACGCTAATGGCATGGAGGCAGATGCTCTCATCCAGGAGAGTGCCTCAGGGTCATCAACGTCATACTTTTTATAAACGGCTTCGCCCGTTTCTATGTCAGTGGTAACTATATAGAATTCTGTATCTGATTTTCTGAACGTATCATTGTCAAACGGGTCAAGTTCGTTGGGAATTTTGTTGTAACAAAAATCTTCTCCAAAAAGGTCACCTGTCCTGAGGAGGGAACGTATACTGCAATATCGTTTATCACGACAATATTTTTTATTATATCTGATAGTTCTGCCAATTTGCTTTGAAATGAAATTGCATCCAAATGTAGCCCCTGCAGATACACCTATAACTCCGTCAAATTCTATCTCATTTTCCATAAAAACGTCGAGTACACCTGCAGTAAACATACCACGCATTGCACCGCCTTCTAAGATGAGACCGCGTTTTATTTCCACATTAACACCTCCAATAAATAAAAAAGTGGCAAGTCACTGTGACTTGCCACTTTTTTTGGTGCCGCTGGCCGGAGTCGAACCGGCACGGTATCACTACCGGCGGATTTTGAGTCCGCTACGTCTGCCAATTCCATCACAGCGGCAAAAAACCTGACTTCATTATTTTAACATCTTAATTTCAATTTGTCAACAATAATTTTTATACAATAAAAAATATTTAAATTAACCAAAAACAATAAAAAACTGGCAAAAAAACCAAAAAAAATTAAAAAAGCCCTTGTTTTTTCTGTACTTTTGTGCTATCATTTAATTATACTTTTTAAAGTTGAGGTGAAAATGATGAACAAAACAGAATTAGTTGCTGCTGTTGCTGCAAAAGCTGAACTTTCTAAGAAAGACGCTGAAGCTGCAGTTAATGCTACAGTTGATGCTATCAAAGATGCATTAAAAGCTGGTGACAAGGTTGCTTTAGTTGGCTTCGGTACATTCGAAGTAAGAGCTCGCGCTGCACGTGAGGGTAAGAATCCCCAGACAGGTGCGAAGATCAAAATCGCAGCTACAAAGGTTCCTGCTTTCAAGGCAGGCAAGGCGTTAAAAGACGCTGTAAAATAATCCTGGCGTATACATAAGGCGAAAGAGCTTTGCTCTTTCGCCTTTTTACGTTTTTCTATATGTGGCTTATATTTTTTTGTCAGCAGGTTATACTACTACCGAGGTGATTAAACGATGAGCGAAAAGAAAGAACAGGAAAATAAAAAAACTGCAACAAACAACCAATGGGTTACCACCGGTTTAACTCGTCCGACAGATAAATCGATCCGAAAAGATGGTCCGGGCGGAGAAAGTGCAAAATAATAATATTAAATTTTGATATAAGAGTGCACGTATACTACGAGTACTCTTATTTTTTGTTTTAAATTGTGATAGTAGATTTGTGTGAAAAGTTTGTATGGCAGGAAAGTGGCGAAAATATTGAAAAGCATTTAAATATATGATATAATTGGCATATACAGAATTTTATTTTATAAAATTCTTAAAAGCCTGACGGCTTTCTGCAGTCTTTCAGCCTGCGTATGCCAATTGACGGCGTCGTAAAAATGCCCTTGCAAGCAAGCATTTTTACTCCTGGTAGAATGACTGACTTGTTTTGAATTGTTATACGCTGATTTTATCGGAAAAGTTTATATTAAAGCGAAACCGCCTATTATACATATGAAATTATACCGCAAGCAATTTTTGAACCTGAATTACCAGACGGCTGAGTTGTAAAGTCGTCAGGTGATGAGTGGAGTATAATCGTTTTTCCTATTATTTCTTCAGCGGTGAATTGATTTGTTAAAAATACGGAAAACCCCAGTCCGTTTGCACCAAATACAGGTGGCAAGTCGCCTGCGTGGTAAGGGTGATTGCAATTACTGGGATTATAGTGTGTTAAGGCATTTGCGAATGGATCGGTATTGTTGCCTGTGCAACTACCTCCACTGTGGATATGAACTGCAAATATTGGTTTTTGACAAATACTATTTGATACAGGTAGTCCTTTTAGTTGTATTGAAATCAGTACACCTGCCTGTACTTTATAAAAGTATGAAATACCGTTTATAGATGGGTATTCATTACTTCCGTTTATCTTTGCATATGCATAGGGTCTTTTTTTGATGTTTAGTATAGAATTGTAAAGCATATAAATCACCTAAAAATCTTTTTTGTATATAATATGCTAGCTTTTATATAACTGTGATTTTTTGACCCAGACTTGACACGAACTACTACTGAAAAAGGTTTGCATCTAAACCTTACATTTCGCAATATGGATATGTCGAAAAAAGTTGAATTTAAA
>JAZNWB010000021.1:0-1695 GCA_045593125.1 Congzhengia sp.
TTAGCGTTCTACGCGAAAGCGTTGTCGGCCGGGATCCGCACAACAGGAGCTTGTGAACCTCGTCAGGTGGGGAACCAAGCAGCGATAAGCAAGTTATCCTGTGTGATGCGGCTCCTCCCGGTGTGAACGCACACAGTGTGAACCTACACTCGTGTGAACGCAATTAACAGAATACTGCATTTTGCGGTATTGCGGCCGCCTGAGGGGCGGTTTTTTTTGAACTTTTAAGGAGGTGTAACCGTGGCGTATCAGGCTATATACAGACGTTGGCGACCAAAGGTTTTTGACGACGTTGTGGGACAGAAACATATTACAACCACCCTGAAAAACCAGGTTATGAACTCATCCTGTGCACACGCTTATCTTTTTTGCGGAACACGAGGAACAGGAAAGACCTCAACTGCAAAAATTTTAGCCCGTGCAGTAAACTGTCTTAACCCTAAAGAGGGCAATCCCTGTAACGAATGTGAGATTTGCCGCGGGTTACTGGACGAATCAATTTTAGATGTTATAGAACTTGATGGTGCATCAAAGAATAAGGTAGAAAACATTCGTGAAATCATTGATGATGTAATGTTTATGCCTTCTGTTGCACGAAAAAAAGTATATATTATAGACGAGGTTCACATGGTTACCCAGCAGGCGTTTAATGCCCTCTTAAAAACCTTAGAAGAACCTCCCTCACACGTTATGTTTATCCTTGCCACAACGGAATTAAACAAAGTACCCATAACTGTGCTTTCCCGTTGTCAGCAGTTTGATTTCAGGCGTATCACCAATTCGGACATCGCAGGACGAATGGGCGAAATCCTGTCCGCTGACGGCTTCACTTATGAGGACGCAGCACTGTCACTCATTGCAGAGTTGGGCGATGGCTCCATGCGAGATTCTCTGTCGGTTTTGGATAAATGCATTGGTGCAATTGATAAGGAATTAACCTTAGATACTGTAATCTCCGTTACAGGCATTGCAGACAATGACGCACTTTTCGAGCTGGGTTCAGCCATTGCAAAAGGCGATACCGCTGCCGCCTTAACAAAGCTTGATGATGTGGTGGAAAAAGGCAAGGAATTATCTTTATTTGCCGAAAGATTTATAAAGTATCTCCGTGATATTTTGATGATTAAGATTACAAATAAGCCTGAGATTTTCTTAAACACTTCAGAAGAAAACGCAAAGAAAATCGATGACCTTTCTATAGAATTTTCAAAAGAGCGTCTATTACGCTCAATTGATTTGATGTCAGCAGCCTATGCTGCTACCAGAGCGTCAAGCTTTAGCCGTACAACCTATGAAATGGCACTGGTTAAAATGTGCGAGCCCGATACTGAAGACACGACAATCGCCCTGCGTGACAGGATTGCAGTTTTGGAAAGTAAGATTGCCAAAGGGGAGTTTGTTGCGGTAGAAAAACCTGACGACTTACCCTGGGACGACGAGCCAAAGAGAGAAAAACCGAAAAAAGAGCCAAAGGCTACTCCAAAAGTTGAAAAAGAGGAGCCTCCCAAAAAGGAAGAATCAAAAAAAGGAGCTCCCGTAGTATCTGACGGCACAGTGGCAAGTCGTTGGCCCGAAATTATAAATTATATCAAGACCCACGGCGGTATGCCGATTTTCCCACATTTATCATTGGTTCAGGCTAAGGAGATATCGGGAAAATTATGCATAGTATTCGGGGACAACGCACTTCTTTCT
>JAZNWB010000022.1:0-3991 GCA_045593125.1 Congzhengia sp.
ACGATCCGACTTGGAAGAGCTTGCAAACTACATCAAGAGCGCATCTCTCTGCGGTCTCGGTCAGACAGCACCCAACCCTGTTATCTCCACTCTGCGTTACTTCCGCGACGAATATGTATCCCATATCGTTGACAAGAAGTGTCCCGCAGGCGTATGTAAGAAGCTTCTCTCCTACACCATCGATGCTGACAAGTGTAAGGGATGCACACTCTGCTCCAGAGTATGTCCCGCAGGTGCAATCACAGGCAAGGTTAAGGAAGCTCACGTTATCGACCAGACAAAGTGCGTAAAGTGCGGCGCTTGTATGGAAAAGTGTAAGTTTGGTGCTATTTCTAAGAAATAAGGAAGGAGTCTTTACCCGATATGAATATGGTAAATGTTAAAATAAACGGCGTCGAGTACTCCGTACCCGCAGGTATTACCGTTCTCGAAGCCTGCAGATACGCAAACATCGACATTCCCACCCTCTGCTACCTCAAGGACATCAACGAAATCGGCGCTTGCCGTCTCTGCCTTGTTGAAGTAAAGGGCGCACGCGGTCTGGTTACCGCTTGTGTATACCCCATCAACGACGGCATGGAGATCGAGACCAACACTCCCAAGATCAGAGCTGCAAGAAAGACCAACATCGAGCTGGTTCTCTCTGCTCACGAGAAGAAGTGTCTCTCCTGTATCCGTTCCACAAACTGCGAGCTTCAGAAGCTCTGCAATATGTACGGTGTAAGAAGCAGCAACTTCGCAGGCGAGAAGACACAGACTACAGCTGACAGCTCTTCTCCCTCCATCATCCGTGATAACTCCAAGTGCGTACTTTGCCGCCGTTGTATTGCTGTATGTAAAAAAGTTCAGACAGTTGGCGCAATCGATGCTTTGGGAAGAGGTTTCACAACAAAAATCGGCTCAACCTTTGACCTTCCCCTATCTTCAACAGACTGCGTAAACTGCGGTCAGTGTATTGCAGCTTGTCCTGTTGGTGCTCTCTATGAAAAAGACAGCACACAGGCAGTTTGGAAGGCTCTTTCCGACGAATCTAAGCACGTTGTTGTTCAGACAGCTCCCGCTGTTCGTGCGGCTTTGGGCGAAGAGTTCGGTATGGAAATCGGAAGCCGTGTAACAGGCAAAATGGCAACAGCTTTAAAATATTTAGGCTTTGACAAAGTATTCGACACAGACTTTGCTGCCGATGTTACAATTATGGAAGAGGGAACAGAATTAATAAACAGAATAAAACAAGGCGGCAAGCTTCCTTTAATCACATCATGCAGCCCCGGCTGGGTTAAGTTCTGTGAGCACAATTTCCCCGACTTTTTAGATAACTTGTCATCAGCTAAATCACCTCACGAAATGTTTGGTGCTATCATTAAATCATACTACGCTGAAAAAATGGGCATAGATCCGAAAGATATTTTTGTTGTTTCAGTTATGCCCTGCACAGCTAAAAAGTTTGAAGCAAACCGCGACGAGCTTTCAAACAACGGTTTAGCAGATGTAGATGCAGTTATAACAACACGTGAACTTGCTAAAATGATTAAAGAGGCAGGTATCGAGTTTACTCGTCTTCCTGATTCTGTATTTGATAATCCCTTTGGCGATGAAGCAACAGGTGCCGGCGTTATTTTCGGTGCAACAGGCGGTGTTATGGAGGCAGCTCTCCGTACAGTTTACGAAGTGTTAACAGGTGAAACGCTTGAAAAAGTTGAATTTGACGCTGTTCGTGGAACAGAAGGCGTTAAAGAAGCAACAGTTAAAATCGGTGATATGGATGTTAACGTTGCAGTTGCTCACGGCTTAGGTAACGCAAGAGCGCTTTTGGAAAAAGTACGTTTGGGCGAGAAAAACTACCACTTTATTGAGGTTATGGGTTGCCCCGGTGGCTGCGTAACAGGTGGCGGTCAGCCTATCGTATCTTCTAAAACAATGTGCGAAATCGACTTAAAGGCTGCTCGTGCAAAAGCTTTATACGATGAAGACGAAAGCTTGCATTTGAGAAAATCACACGATAACCCCTTTGTAAAAGCTCTTTATGAAGAGTATATGGGTGAGCCCTGCAGTCATAAAGCGCACGAACTTCTTCACACACATTACGAAGCTCGTAAAAAAATCAATTATTAAGATAAAATTGATAAACTTTTAAAATAATAAGCGAGGCAGTTTTATCACTGCCTCGCTTAAATTTTTTAGAAAGGAAAATCATTAATGAATCTTGATTTTGAAGTAAAACTACCAACCCCTAAAGAAGTTAAAGAACAATATCCCTTAACAGAAAAGCTTAGAGATGTGGTTGAAAAAAGAAACCGCGAAATAGCAGATGTTTTTGAGGGGAAGTCAAATAAATTTATTTTGGTTATCGGTCCTTGCTCTGCAGATAATGACGAAAGCGTTTTAGATTATATCGGAAGACTTAAAACAGTTCAGGATAAGGTGTCTGATAAAATTTTAATAATTCCCAGAATTTATACAAACAAACCCAGAACAACGGGCGACGGATACAAGGGAATGCTTCATCAGCCTGACCCCACCGAAAAGCCTGATATGCTAAAGGGAATAATCGCTATTAGAAATCTTCATATGCAGGCGCTTAAAAACACGGGCTTTACCTGTGCTGATGAAATGCTTTACCCTGAAAATCACAGATATTTAAATGATTTACTAGGCTATGTTGCAGTAGGTGCACGCTCAGTTGAAAACCAGCAGCATAGACTAACTGCCAGCGGAATAAAAATTCCCGTAGGTATGAAAAACCCCACAAGCGGTGATGTTTCCGTTATGATGAACTCCATTACTGCGGCACAGCATAAACACACATTTATCTATCGCGGCTGGGAGGTACATTCCCACGGAAACCCCTATGCCCATGCAATTTTGAGAGGATATGTTAATAAACACGGTCAGTCTATGTCTAACTATCACTACGAGGATTTAGAGCATCTTTACGAAACCTATTCTAAAACTGACCTTAAAAATCCTGCGGTTATTATTGACACAAATCACGCAAACTCAGGCAAAAAATATTTGGAGCAGACCAGAATTGCAAAAGAAGTACTTCACAGTATGCGCCATAACAGCGATGTTGCAAAAATGGTAAAAGGCTTGATGATTGAAAGCTATATTGAAGACGGCGCACAAAAAATTGGTGAGTGCATCTACGGAAAATCAATTACAGACCCATGCTTAGGCTGGGAAAAAACTGAAAAACTTATATTAGAAATGGCAGATATATTATAAAGAGGTTGCAGCGTAAGCTGCAACCTCTTTAATTAAATATATTATTATTTTTCTCAAGTGCTTTAATTAAAACTATTCCCAAAACACCACAGGAAATAATTTCACCAATTCCAACAGTCAGCATAAAGTAGGGAATACTTCCCGGTGCGCCGTATGCATATCGTAAAACAAAGGGCACAATTAATACGTTTGAAATAACGGGGGGCAGCGGTGCTAAATATTTATGTTTTCTTAAAATATAAGTAAAAATTGCACCAATAAGCGTTGCTAAACTTCCAAAAATTGTGTCCCATATAATGCAACCCGTTAAAATGTTTGATAGTAGACAACCGATAAAAAGCCCCGGAACAGCAGCGGGTGTAGATACAGGCAAAACAGTAAGCATTTCCGAAAATCTTACCTGGATTGCACCTGAGGATAAACCGAACATAGCTGAAATATACGTTAAAACAACGTATAGTGCTGCAATAAATGATGCATGAACTAGGAATTTTGTGTTTTTTCTTTCCATATTAAATTTCTCCTTTAGTTTTGTTTTAAGTGAGGAAGGTTTCGAACTCACTGATTATTTATTTTATCACACGAAAAAATGGTTGTCAATAAATTAAAAAATTGTAAAAGAGAAAGCATTTATGTTGACTTTAAAGGTCAGGGCGATTATAATTGATACAAAAGGAAGTGAGAATATGGCAGAAAAAATAGTAAAACCTGAAAAGTTTACAAAAGAATGGTTTAGTTATATTTGGTGCTATTATAAAGTGCATAT
>JAZNWB010000023.1:0-3575 GCA_045593125.1 Congzhengia sp.
ATTTAAAGCCTTATTTTAGAAAAAGCCCCGACTATTTGCTATACAGATATGACTTTAAGAAAAAATTTGAAAGGGCAATGAAAAGAGCGTCATTGTGTATTTATTTGTGTGATGCGCTGGAAAGAGATTATAATAAATTCTTTGAAACGCCATCTGTTACGATTTATAAGTCTACCAATCTGGTGCCTGAGGAAAGCCAAAAAGAGTTTGACAAAACGGATATAAGATTTATTTACGGCGGGAATTTAGGTGAGGCGGTAGGAAGATGTGAGCCTTTGGTTGAAATTGGAAAGGCTGTTCGAAAAAATGGATTTTATATTGATGTTTATACAGGGTCTAAAGGATCCCATATGTCTGAGCTTACAGAAGAGAACGGCATAAGACTCCACGGCGCAATTTCAAATGATGAGCTCCAGAAAAAAATAAAAGAAAGCGATTTTATTATACATATAGAAAATCAGGAAAAGTTTCATATAGAAGATCTTAAATACGCATTTTCAACAAAAATAGCGGATATGCTCGCAAGCGGTGTTTGCAGTATTGTTTACGGAAGTGCCCAAATTGCAGGAATAAAATATTTTGCTGAAAACGGTCTTGCCTGTGTTGAAGAAGACGGAAATGATTTAGAAAATACTATTAAAGAACTGATTGAAAATGACGATTTAAGGCAGGGATATGTTGAAAAAGCATTGAGCTTTGCAAAATCAAACCATAGCCCTGTAGAAAATCCAAACAAAACTAAGGAAATATTAAAAGAAATTTACAGTAAGTTGAGAAAGGAATGAGAAAATGAAAATCCTGCAGGTAAACTGTGTTTATAACAGCGGAAGTACAGGAAAGATAACTGCTGATTTGCATAGGGCGCTGAAAGAAAAAGGCATAGAATCTGTTGTCTGCTACGGACGTGGAAAAAAAACAGACGAGCCTTTTGTTTATAAAACCTGTGGTGAGCTTTATTCAAAGCTCAATAACCTATTTTCTCGTTTTACGGGCGTTATGTATGGCGGATGCTTTTTTTCGACTAATAAACTTATTAAAATTATAAAAAAAGAAAAGCCTGATATTGTGCACCTGCAGTGTATTAACGGATATTTTGTTAATATATACCGCTTGATAAGCTGGCTTAAAAAGAATAAAATTAAAACAGTATTAACTCAGCATGCAGAATTTATGTTTACGGCAAACTGCGGATATGCATATGAATGTGAAAAATATAAAACAGGCTGCGGTGAGTGCCCGCAATTAAAAAAAGAAACGAAATCCTTGTTTTTTGATAATACCGCGCGTTCGTTTAAAAAAATGAAAAAAGCCTTTGACGGTTTTGACGACAATTTGATTATAACTTCGGTATCCCCGTGGCTTATGGGTCGGGGTGAGGGCTCGCTTATATTAAACGGTAAAAAGCATATCACCGTAATGAACGGACTTGAAACGGATATTTTCTATCCCCATGGAGCAGAAGAAATCAGAGAAAAACATAACCTGGAGGATAAAAAGTTTGTTCTTTATGTAACGCCTTCATTCTCTCTTGACAAAAATCATGTCAAGGGTGGATATTATTTAGTTGAACTTGCAAAGATGATGCCAGATGTTACGATTGGTTTAATTGGAGCAGATAGCAGTTTTTGCGATTTGCCCGAAAATATTATAAATGTTGGCAGAGTTTACAATCAGGATATGCTTGCAAAATATTATTCTGCAGCAGATGCTACGGTAATTTTAAGTAAAAAAGAAACTTTTTCTATGATTTTAGCAGAGAGTTTGTGTTGCGGAACTCCGGTTGTTTCGTTTAAAGCAGGAGGGCCTGAGAGTATTGCAATAGAGGAATTTTGCGATTTTGCAGAATATGGTGATTTAGATGCAATAGAAGAGAAACTTCGTGATGTGTTCTCTAAGGAGAAAATAAAAGAAACATCTGCGCTTGCTCACAAAAAGTACGATAAAAGCGTAATGATGGAAAATATGATTAAAGTATACTATGAACTGAATGGTGAGGAAAAATAAATGAAAAACACGAGATTAAATATAAATAACAGGTTCATGATATTAGAATTTATTTTGTGTGGTCTTATAATTTTTTTTAATTTATATGCAAGGCCTAATGTGGTAAGTGGTCTTTTTACGTTTTCTTTCATAATATTGGCTATATTTTTTATTTATACAATAAACAGAAGCGATATTAAGTTTGATTTATACTCGTGCGTATTTGGAATAATAACAATTTCTGGCTTGGGTGTTCTTCTTAATACTTTTAGACCTGCAGCAACGCTTAACTTTGAAAATCTGAAAAACTACATTATGTTTTGCTCGACGGTTATTTTTATGTTTTTAATGCTGAATATTGAGACTGATAAAAAAACAGCAGAGAAAATACTTATTTTAAACATATTTATATCCCCGCTTTATCTCATAGGATATAAATTCTTTCCCCAACAGGAAACGTATTATGTAGATGTTTCCCTTAACTTCTCCAACCCTAATCTTACGGGAATGTGGATTCTGCAGTCGTTACTTTATTTATCCTTAGCATTTCTTATATTGGAAGACCGTGTCTTTAAAACCATGTCGGTAATATCCTTTGTGATAAATATATACATGTTAGAATTGACCGGTGCAAGAAACTGTATGATAGCAATTGTTTTGTTTGCAGTTGTTTGCTTGATAATATTTGTGAAGCAGTATGTGAAGTTTCCCAACTGGTTTATTGGTATTATGAATGTGGTGCCTATCTGTTTTGTATTTCTGTACTTAGGATTCATCGACAAGGTTGTAGAAAGCGGTATATTTGACTTTTTAATCGGTGAAGGAAAAACCCTGACATCACGTGTTGAAGTGTGGGAAAAGGTTCTAAACGAAATTAAAGACTGTTTGCTCATAGGCTCATACTATACTGCAGGAGGAAAC
This sequence comes from Congzhengia sp., assembly GCA_045593125.1. Classification (GTDB taxonomy): domain Bacteria; phylum Bacillota; class Clostridia; order UBA1381; family UBA9506; genus Congzhengia. The sequence goes on from JAZNWB010000023.1 coordinate 2,905, forward strand.
GCTCATAATGCACACCTGGTTATATTAGGCTCGTTTGGATTATTAACATTGCTTTTAACGATTTATTTTAACTACAAGACGTGCTGTATACTAAATGAAAGATGTCAAAGTAAAATAAGCCTTTATTGCTTAGCAGCATTCTTTGCAGTAATATTTATGGGGCTTGGAGAAGGTGCTCTATATTCAGGTGCTATGGGTATTTATATTATGGCGTGCGGATACATATATATGGCGAGATGTTATTATAATGACGATGATTTGCAGAGTGAGGTAATGGAATGAAAGTTATCTTTATAACTAATTTTTTTACACCTCATCAAAAGCCTTTTTGTGATACCATGTGCAAAAGTACAGAAGATTTTTTGCTTATAGAAACTGTGAGTAATAATGGTTTAGATATTCCAATAGGTTGGCGTTCAGATAAAAAGCCACAATATGTAATTGACTATGAAACTTTTTTGAATGATAAAAACAAATATTTAAAAGAAATTTATGAAAGTGATGTTGTAATTTTTGGAAGTGCTCCCGAAAAGCTTGTAAAAAAACGAGTGCATTCAGGAAAACTGACTTTTCGTTACAGCGAGCGTGTTTATAAGAAAAAATGTCCCTGGTATGAGATTCCTGTAAGGGCAATTAAATATTATTTTGAAATTGGAAGATATAAAAATCTC
>JAZNWB010000024.1:0-20791 GCA_045593125.1 Congzhengia sp.
CCATATGCTTTAATTCCAAGGAATTAGGCATTTTAGAAAGAGCTATGAAGGTTTATCCCGGCAGAGTAGCGATAAAGTCTGATGAATACGGTGAAATAGCCGCTAAAGAATATGGTGCCGTTATAATTAACCAAGGAGAAAGCTGATATGTATGCATTGCCTATTGCAAAATTAATAGAGGAATTTTCCAAGCTTCCAGGTATAGGAAAACGTTCTGCAGAAAGACTTGCCTTTCATATTTTAAAGCAGCCTGCAGAAAGTGTAGAGCGTTTTTCAAAAGCTTTAACAGAAGCAAAAGAAAAAATCACATTTTGCCCCATTTGTCAATCGCTGACAGATTCTGTGCCTTGTTCTATTTGCGAAGATAAAAGACGTGATAGTTCTGTTATTTGTGTTGTAGAAAATCCCAAGGATATACTTGCGATGGAAAAGACAAAGGAATTTAAAGGCGTGTATCACGTTTTGCATGGCGTAATTTCTCCTATTGATGGAATTGGTCCTGATGACATTAAAATTAAAGAATTATTATTAAGAACAAAAGATAACAATGTAAAAGAAATAATTATGGCAACAAACCCCTCAATTGAAGGGGAGGCTACCGCTATGTATATTTCTAATTTGTTTAAAAACTTCGGTGTTAAAGTAACAAGAATTGCCCATGGTTTACCTGTAGGCGGGGAGCTTGAATATGCCGATGAAATCACTATTACAAAAGCATTAGAGGGAAGACAGGAGATATAATGGAACTAAAACCTAACGAGGTAATCGAAGATTTAGGAGAAGGATTTAAAATAATCCAGAATAAGTCAATGTTTTGCTATGGCACAGATGCTGCGATGCTTGCTGACTTTATCGTTGCAAAACCAAAGGAAAAGCTCATTGATTTATGTAGTGGTAATGGTATTATCCCTATACTTTTGTGTAAGAAAACACGTTGCAATAACATTATATCATTTGAAATACAAAATGAAGTATGTAATTTGACCAAAAGAAGTGTAAAGTTAAATAACTTGTCAGAACGAATAACCGTTGAAAATGGCGATTTAAGAAAAATAAAAGACTTTTATGAATGTGGCAGCTTTGATGTGGTTACATGTAACCCTCCTTATATGCCAGAAGGGACAGGCAAAACTAACACTAGCGAAAGTGTTAATATTGCACGGCATGAAATAATGTGTAATTTAGAAGATGTTATTTCAAGTTCTGCATTTCTACTCAAAAACGGCGGCAGGTTATATATGGTTCACAGAGCAGAGCGTCTTGCAGATATAATATATCTAATGAGAATAAAAAATCTGCAACCAAAGAGAATGACATTTGTGTCAGCTAATCCTGAAAAAGAGCCTTCACTTGTGTTGATAGAAGCACAAAAGGATAGAAAAAGCGGGCTAATAATAACAAAACCTATTTATGCAAACATTTAACGGAGGCAGAAATGAACGAAAATTACGGAGTTTTATACCTCGTTGCAACACCCATAGGAAACTTAGAAGACATTACATATAGAGCTTTAAAAATCTTAGGTGAAGTTGATTTTATTGCAGCAGAAGATACAAGACATACTTTGAAGCTACTAAATCACTTTGATATTCAAAAGCCTTTGATTAGTTATTATGAGCATAACATTAGAGAACGCGGCGAAAAGATTATCGCACGTATAAAAGAAGGAAAAAATGCAGCGTTAGTATCCGATGCAGGTACACCTGCTATTTCAGACCCGGGCGAAGATTTGGTAAGGCTTTGTATAGAAGAGGGAATCCGTGTTATTCCTGTTCCCGGTGCAGTTGCTGGAATTAATGCACTAATTTGTTCGGGCATTTCAACAAAAAGATTTTCATTTGAGGGCTTTTTAAGTGTAAATAAAAAGAGCAGAATTGACCATTTAGAGAGCGTAAAAGACTCACAACATACTCTTATATTTTACGAAGCTCCACATAAACTTTTAAATACTTTAAATGATATGTTAAAGTATTTTGGAAACAGAAGAATAACTGTTGCGAGAGAATTAACAAAAAAATTTGAAGAATTTTTGTATACAGATATTGAAAACGCAATTTTACATTTTGGCGAAAATCAGCCAAAAGGGGAGTTTGTTTTAATTATCGAGGGAGCAGACGAGGGAGAAAAATCATCTCCTTTTGATAAAATGACAATTTTAGAACATATTAATTATTATATTGAGGCAGGCTTTGATAAAAAGGAGGCTATGAAAAAAGTAGCCACAGACCGAAACATTTCAAAGCGTGATGTATACGCAGAAACAATCAAGGAGAATTAAAATGAGCAATGTTAAGTGTTTTAATTTAAAACAGGGAATAAATCTTTACTATATCCCTGAAACAAAATTTAAAACAAACTATATAAGCATAAACATTCATAATGAATTAAAACAGGAAACTGCCGCAAAATGTGCTCTCCTCAGTGATGTACTTAACCGCGGTAATAAAAAATTCCCCACAGAGACTGCAATTTCAGAATATATGCAGGAGCTCTATGGTGCATCGTTCAAAGCAGACGTACGCAGAAAGGGTATAGACCAGATTCTTACTTTGTCTGCAACTTGTGTAAATGATGACTATTTGCCTGAAAACGAAAAAGTTTTTGATCACGTTGCAGAATTTTTATTTGATATGCTCTTAGAACCAAGAGTTTCTAACGGGGCATTTGACACTACCTATGTAGAACAGGAAAAAATTAATCTTATCAATGATATTGAAGCCATGATAAACGACAAACGAACATATTCCGTATGGCGTTTAAATGAATTAATGTTTGAAGGAAAGCCTTATTCCGTTTATGAGTTGGGTAGTGTTGAGCAGGTAGAAAAAATAACACCTGAAAACCTGTATGAATTCTATTGCAATATGTTAAACACTTGTCCGGTTGATATATTTGTTGTAGGAAAAATAGATATATCATCTGTCATGTCCTACGTAGAAAAGCGAATAGAAAAAATCAACCCTGCAACTTCCTTATATCCCGTTTGCGAACTTTATGAAAATAGTTTACACGGCAAGGAAATTACAGAACGCTTTGACGTTACGCAAGCAAAACTTTGCATGGGCTTTAAAACCAACATTGCACCTGATTGTAATGAATACTACAAATTAATGGTTGCCAATGGAATTTTGGGTGGCGGTGCACACAGTAAGTTGTTTAATGAAGTTCGCGAAAAACTCAGTTTATGCTATTATGCTGGTTCAAGACTTTCTAGATATTCAGGTACAATGGTAGTTTCTGCGGGTATTGAGGCAGAAAACAAAGATAAAGCAATCAACGAAATCCTTACACAGGTAGATTTAGTAAAACAGGGTAAGTTTTCAGAGGAAGAATTTACAGCCACAATTAAAAACATCACAAGCTCTATTCGTGTTTTAGGTGATAGTATTGGATATCTTTGTGATTATTATTTAGGTAATACAATAACTAATACATTGATAAGTCCCGAAGAATTTGCAGAAAAAATCGAAAAAGTTACACCTCAGGATGTAATTGATGTGGCGAAAAACTTTGAACTTGAAATGATATATTTCCTTACAGGAAAAGAAAGTGAGGAAAAATAATGAATTTTACTAGAAGCTATTATGATAAATTTAAAGAAACATTGTACTTTGGAACGCACGATAGTGGACTTAAAGTATATGTTATGCCAAAAGAAGGCTACAGCAAATGTTATGCTATTATCGGCACTCATTTTGGTTCAATTGACAGCGTTTTTACTGTTGCAGGAGAAACAAAACAAACAATTTTGCCTGATGGCGTAGCTCATTTTCTAGAGCATAAAATGTTTGAACAACCTGATGGCGGCAATGTTTTTGGAGAATTTGCAAAATATGGTGCAAATGCAAATGCCTTTACAAGCAACACAATGACTGCTTACTTGTTTGAGTGTACAGAAAATCCTGTAGAGAACCTTAAAATACTTTTAGATTATGTTAGTAAACCTTATTTTACTGAAGAAAACGTAGCAAAAGAGCAGGGAATAATAGGTCAGGAAATAAAAATGTATGATGATGACCCTGACTGGAGATGCGCAATTAATTTATTGGGTGCAATGTACGAAAACCATCCTATTAAAAATGATATTGCAGGCTCTGTGGAATCAATTGCAAAAATTGATAAGGATTTATTATATAAGTGCTATGATAATTTTTATAACATGGCAAATATGATTCTGTTTGTAATTGGTGACATCAATGAACAAGACGTGGGTAGTTGCATTGAAGAAGTAATTAAAGATTATAAAATATTAGATAACCTTCCGGAAAGAGACTATGGAAATGAACCAAAAAAAGTTTTAAAAAATACCGTGCACCAGACTATGGAGGTATCAGTTCCTTCATTTATGCTTGGATATAAAGATATTGATACAGGATATAATGGCATTAAGCTTTTAAAAAAAGCCACAGAATATTCAATAATATCAGAACTTGCATTTGGTAAAACAAGTGATATCTATAATGAGCTTGTTGAAAAAGGTTTAATTATGGGTTTTCTTGATTTTGATGCAGAATGCGAAAAAAGCTACTGTCATATATGTATTTCAGGGGAAAGCAAAGATCCTGATGCCGTTCGTGATGTTGTTTTCTCAGGAATTGAAAAACTAAAGAAAACAGGTATAGAAGCAAAAAATATTAACCGCCTCAAAAAAGCTTATCTGGGAAGATTTTTAAAACAATTTGACCACATAACTTCTGTTGCGCACGGCTTTTTAACAAACGCATTTAATAACATAGGTATTTTTGATTATGTTGATGTTATAGATAATATAACACCTGAAGACGTGAATAAACGACTCAGAGAAAGCTTTGACAGCGAATTATCTGTGCTTTCAGTAATTGACCCGAAATAAAGGTGATTTTATGATAAATACAATATCTTTTCCAGGATTAGGAATAGGTCCTTTCAGCATCTCTGAAACAATCAGTTTTTTTGGTTTTAATATACACTGGTACGGAATCATCATAGCATCAGGGATTATATTAGCCGTATTGTTTGCTATGAAAATATGCGAAGAACACGGCCTCACAAAAGATAATATTACTGATATTCTTCTGTATGGATTGCCAAGTGCAATAATATGTGCAAGAATCTACTATGTAATATTCGAGTGGGCGGAGTACAAAGATAATTTATGGGACGTATTCAAAATCTGGGAAGGCGGTATTGCAATTTACGGCGCAGTCATCGGTGCCTGTATATCAACGTATATTTATTGCAAGAGAAAAAAAATAAATGTAATGTCAGCATTTGACGTTGGTGCATTTGGTCTTTTAATAGGACAGATTTGCGGCAGATGGGGAAACTTCGTTAATGCAGAGGCTTTCGGTTCTGCAACAAATCTTCCCTGGGGAATGCAAATAGCGGAAATAAGTTCGAATACGTTGTTTCATCCCACTTTTTTATATGAATCTCTATGGAACATTGGCGTCTTGCTGATTTTAATTTTAAGACGTAAAAGCCATTCTTTTGACGGTGAACTGTTCTTGTTATACGTTACACTTTATGGTTTAGGCAGGCTATGGATAGAGGGGTTAAGGACAGATAGTCTTTATTTGGGACCTATACGAATTTCGCAACTGGTTGCATTATTATGTGTGATAACAGGAAGTGCCTTGATAATAATATTTAAACATAAAAGTAAAAAAGCAGTAGAATAATCTACTGCTTTTTTTAATAGTCAAGAGCAACTGCAGTGTTTCCTTCAAACACTTTTTCAACTGTACTTTTAAAACGTTCAATACTTACCTTACCATCAAATTGATTAACGCCATGCTGACTTGCTAATTCATCTGTGTAGTCCTTTAGAGGATAGACCCTAAAACCTCTCGAATTTGTATTATAATGAGTCACAATAGGCATTATAGATGCTTCTTTAATATATAATGAATCGTCTCTATTTCGACTAATTTTTACGCTCGCCATACCGCCTAATAAATTGTTTGCCTCTTTTTGTCTTGAAACGTAATTTCCTAAAGAATAGTAAACCAATGCTTTATTTCCGTTTTCTGTTTCTACCCATTTAACAGGCTCTAAAACGTGGGGATGTGAGCCTATAATTAAGTCAGCTCCATTTTCACACATCATTGTAGCCAGATTTGTCTGAAATTCATTTTCCTTTAATGAATATTCCGTTCCCCAATGCATAAAAACAATAGTAAATTCCGCATTTTCCTCAGCTATCTCTAAATCATTTTTAATTTTTTCTTCATTTACAGTATTAACAAGATATTCTTTGCCATAAGGCTTCGGAATACCATTAGTGCTATCAGTATAATTTAGCAAAGCAAACTTTATATTATTCTTTTCTAAATATGTTATACTGTTTTGTTTTTCTATACTTTCATTAATCCCCAAAACAGTAATCTCAGGATATTTTTTCCAAAATTCAAGTGTATTTTCCACACCTTTAGCACCTTTATCAAGAGTATGGTTAGTGGAGTGGAGTATCACGTCAAAACCTGCCCTAACAAGCGAATCTCCAACCTCCTGAGGCGAGTTAAACATAGGATAACCTGAATATCCTAATTCTTTGCCACCAAGTACAGTTTCCTGTACAATTACAGAAATATCAGCCTCCTGAAAATATGGTACCATTTCTTCGTATAAGCTGTCAAAATTAAGCGTACCATCCTCTCGCTCTGCATTTTTAATAAGAGGTGTGTGTAAAAGGTTATCTCCCACCATAACCAAGGATACCTCATCAGGAACAAATGGATTTTCTATTTTTACTACAGGTTTTTCGTTAATTTTAGTAATATGAACAAATTTTGCAAAAACAACACCTGCTAAAACAACCGCAAGAATAACACCGCAGGAAATGCCGGCTCTTATCAAGAATTTAATTTTCTTTTCTCTGTGAATTTTAGAATATTTTTGCACAACGCTACCTCTTTTCTGCCAGAATTACACGGTCTAAACCTGCTAAATCTTTTACTGTTTCAACATTGCAGAAATAATCTGTATCCTTAATTATTTGCGTTACTGATTCCGACTGATTATATCCGATTTCATATGCCAAAATACCGCCTTTATTTAAAGCTTTTGAAGCATATTCAGTAATCTTTCTGTAGAATTTCAATCCGTCATTTCCGCCATTTAAGGCATATTCCGGTTCATATTTTTTCACATCATCAGATAGTACATCTAGCACTTTAGTTTCAATATAAGGGGGATTTGAAACAATGCAGTCAATACTTTCATCTAATTTAAAATCGTCCAGCACATCAGCCTTAATCAACTTGATATTTACATTTGAATTCATAGCATTTCGTTTTGCACAGTCAATGCAAACATCATATTTATCTACTGCAATGATTTTTGATTTTTTCAGGTAGTGTGCAAGACTCACAGCAATTGCACCACTCCCTGTACACAAGTCAACGATTGTTGCTTCCTTGTCCTCATATAATTCAATTATTTTTTCCACCAAAATTTCTGTGTCAGGTCTGGGAATAAGAACCCCTTCACAAACATTGAATTCAAGTGACATAAACTCTTTTGTGCCTGTTATATAACTTACAGGCTCATTTTTTTGTCTTCTTGAAATGTATGAAAAATATAAATCAATTTCAGTTTCACTTATGAGCTTGTCTTTATTAATTATTAAAGATATACGCTCGCATTTCAAAACATAACAAAGAAGCACCTCAGCATCAAGCCTTGGTGTTTCAATGGTTTTATTTTCAGATAATGCAGATACGCCGTGCTTTAATGCTTCAGCAACGGTAATATTACCATTTATCATCGTTTTTATCTCCGGTCAAAACTGCTTTTAATGATTCAATAGCTACTTCTATCTGACTGTCATCAGGTTCATTAGTTGTAATTTTTTGCAACCACATACCGGGAGCACTTATAGTTCTTACGATAATACCTGTATGTCTGCCTGCAAATTTAATAAGCTCATAAGAAATACCTGCAACAACAGGAAGGAGCAAAAGTCTTATCAAAACACGCAAAACTGCATTTTCTGCCGAGATGAAAGAGAAGAGTACGATACTTACAATCATAACAAAAATTAAAAAGCTTGTGCCGCATCTGGGATGAAGTCTTTTTTGTTTTCTAACATTTTCAACAGTTAGCTCCTCACCTGCCTCGTAACAAAAAATAGTCTTGTGTTCTGCACCATGATACTGAAATACACGTTTTATATCTTCCATTCTTGCTACTAAAACAATATACAAGAGGAAAATAAGGATGCGTATTATACCTTCTAACAGACTTACAACGACTTGATTTAATTCTATGAAATGTCGTACACCTTCAATAAGTGCTGCAGGCAGCAACATAAATACACCTATACTGAAAATCAGGGCAATAACAACAGAGGCATATATAGCAATATTGAGCGTTTTTTTCTCTTTTTCCTCTATTTTTTTTAGCTCTTCCTCTGTCATTTCTTCCTTTTTCTTTTTATCCTTCTCGTCCTCTATATCGTAAAATTCTGCAGAGAACATCAAAGCTTTTGTTCCTTCAATCAACGATTCAACAAAGGAAAAAGCTCCTCTTATAAGAGGAATTTTATTTATTTTATATTTTGCCACAAATGAATTAATCGGCTTTTTTTCGACTATTATCTCACCATCTGGCTTTCTTACAGCAATGGCAGATTCTTTAGGTCCACGCATCATAACACCTTCAATAACAGCCTGTCCGCCAATACTTGTAATATGGCATGATGGATTCTTGTTTTCACTCATTGCAATAACCTGCTTTCTTGTTTTTTCATGATAATTTTATCACATACAGAAATAAAATACAATGAAATTTTTATTAACTTTTGAAATAAAAGAAATTTAACTGTCAATAATACTTTTTGTAAGGAGGATTGATATGTTAAATATAATTATGTCAGTTATGCAGATATGGCTTTTGAGTGTGATGGGGATGTATTTTTATTCCATGGTACGTTCTCAAAAAACTTCAAAAAGCTCTATAAATAAAGATTCATCCATGGAGTTGGAAAAGCTCAGAAAACTGCAAAAAATCAGTTTAACCGAGCCATTGTCTGAAAAAACAAGACCAAACCAGATGCATGAAATCGTTGGACAAGAAGACGGTATTAAAGCATTAAAAGCTGCACTTTGCGGCAAAAATCCACAACATGTCATTATCTATGGTCCGCCAGGTGTGGGAAAAACCGCGGCTGCAAGAACTGTTCTTAACGAAGCAATAAAAAATACATCGTCTCCTTTTTCTCAAAATTCAAAATTTATAGAAATGGACGCAACAACCTTAAGATTTGACGACAGAGGAATAGCGGACCCGCTTATGGGTTCTGTTCATGACCCCATATATCAGGGAGCAGGAGCTTTTGGCCCTGCAGGAATACCTCAACCAAAAGCCGGTGCAGTTACCAAAGCACACGGCGGAATTCTTTTTATTGATGAAATAGGCGAGCTTCATCCAATACAAATGAATAAATTATTAAAAGTGCTAGAGGACAGAAAAGTATTTTTTGAATCGGCATATTACTCAAAATCAAACAAGGAAATTCCATTATATATACATGAAATATTTCAAAAAGGTATGCCTGCCGACTTCAGATTAGTGGCAGCTACTACAAGTCTGCCCGAGGAAATCCCTCCTGCATTGCGTTCAAGATGTACAGAAATTTTCTTTAAACCTCTGTCTAAAACAGAAATTATAAAAATCGGCGAAAACGCTGCCAGAAAAGGTGGCTTTGAGATTTCTGACGATGCTGTAAGATTAATTTCAAACTATTGTGACAACGGCAGAGAAGCGGTTAATTTAGTACAAACTGCCGGCTCGTATGCAAATATCGAGCATCGAAACAACATAACTTGTGAGGATATAGAATGGGTTGCCGAATGTTCGCATTTTTCTGCTGTTCCTGAGCACAAAGTAAAAGATGAAGAATTTATCGGCAAAGTAAATGGTCTTGCAGTTTTTGGTGCGGGAAAAGGTACAGTTATGACAATTGAGGCTAAAGCCTGTGAATGCGAAAAGGGAAGGGGAACAGTAAAGCTAACAGGTATAGTCGATAGTGAAATATTAGAGAAACGCGGTCAAAAATTGAAACGTGAAAGTACCGTAAAATCCTCTGTAGAAAACGTTTTAACATTACTTGCAGAAAAATACAACACAAATCCTAAAAATTATAATATTCATTTGAATTTTCCCGGCGGTATGCCAGTTGACGGTCCGTCTGCGGGAGTTGCTATATTTATAGCTATTTATTCTGCAATTCATAACATTCCCGTGAGAAACGATATTGCTTTTACGGGAGAAATATCTATATTTGGTAATATTTTACCTGTAGGTGGTGTAAAAGAAAAAGTCGAAGCAGCAAAAAACGCAGGAGCGCTAAAAATTTTTATACCAAAAGATAATGATAAAACATACCTTCATTCATCAGGCGCACTAGTTATTCCGGTTAGCTCCGTTAATGAACTTATGGGAGACGTATTTAAGAATAAAATAATCAGCGAAAACAGTATACAGCAGTCTGAAACAGATACAATACTCACAGCAGAAGGTATAAATTAAAAGGGAGTCCTTACAGACTCTCTTTTTTAAATAGTTTTTTCCTTAAAATTAAATATGCTGTCAGTAAAATTAGCAGAGTTGTAAGCCATGAAACAGGGTATGAAATAAATAGCATTTCCAGTGTTTTATATTTCGGAAAAATAGCTAAAACCCAAATAACTCTTACACCACATACACCAATAACGGATATCAACATAGGTATAACACTGCGACCTATACCTCGGATAACACCAGTTAATACCTCCATAAGTCCACATAAAAAATATGTAAGTAAAATAAACCTGAACCTAATCATACCATAACCTATCGCTTCAACATTACCGGGTGCATATATGTCAAGAAGCGTTTCGCTGAAGCTATAAATCAGCGTGCCTATTGATATACCTACGACAAAAACCGTAGAAAGACAATATATGAGTGTTTTATCAATTCGTTTGTATTTTTTTGCACCATAATTCTGACCTGCAAAAGATGTTGCAATAACACATAATGTATTTTGTGCAGTGTATAAAAAGCCTTCTATATTTGCAGCGGCAGAAGATCCAGCCATAACTACAGACCCAAATGAGTTTATAGATGACTGAATTGTAACATTTGACACTCCGAATATAAAACTCTGAATACCTGCAGGTAACCCTTTTGATATCATCCCAATCAACGACTCTTTTACGATACGTAAATCTTTTATATATATTTTTATGTAACCATCCGTATGTGTTAATGCGTAAAGTATAAATAAAGCTGAAATATATTGAGAAAAAACAGTCGCGATAGCTACACCTGCAACACCCATATTAAATTCAAGCACTAAAATGAGATTCAGTATGACATTCAGAATTCCAGAAAACGAAAAATACAAAAGAGGTCTTTTTGTATCTCCAACTGTACGCATAAGTGCACTTCCATATGTCATAAGCATAAATGCAGGCATGCCGCAAAAATATATTCTCATATAAAGGGTTGCCTGGTCAATAACATTTACAGGAGAACCCATAAGGACAAGCATAGGCCTGCATAAAACATTTCCTAAAACCGAGAGAAAAACACCCAATATCAAACTGATGGCTACAGCTGTGTGACATGAATCAGAGCTTTTGTTGTAATCCCCGGCTCCTACAGATTGAGCAACCACAACGGAAGCCCCCACCGAAATTCCTATAAATACATTTACAATCAAGTTAATTAGAGAGCTTGTGGAGCCTACTGCAGCAAGAGCGGTTTCGCCTACATATCTCCCGACTACAACAATGTCAACGGCATTATAGAGAAGCTGTAATACGCTCGTAGCCATTACAGGTAGAGCACACTTTATAATCTTTGAAAAAAGTTTGCCGTTGCACATATCAATTTCGTATTTTCCTGCCATAAAATCACGCCCTTCATAGTGAGTATAAACCTTTTAAAATAAGATTTCAAGCCCATTTTTAAAAAATTGAGTTTTTCCTTAAATTAATAGGGAAGTGGTACTATTTTTTTGTACAAGTTACCATTTGAGTGTTTTATCATAGTATGTATTAGAACGAATCAAGGAGGTAAAACAGTATGTGTGATAACAGAGGTTTATTCGGTTTTGGTAACGATAATAGCTGCTTATGGATTATCCTTATCATCGCTTTAATCGTTTTCTGCGGTTGCGGCTGCAACGACTAATTAATCAAAAAAGAGGCACCGGCCATAAAGCTGGTGCTTTTTTTATTTTTTACTTATATCTGCCAAAGGATTACTGTTTGCCGCAGTTCTTAGTTGTTCATCGTCTAAATGCGTATAAATCTGTGTTGTAGAAAGATTCGTATGTCCCAACATTTCCTGCAAAACTCTTACATCTACATTTCCGTATCTATACATTAGCGTAGCCGCTGTGTGACGTAATTTATGAGCAGAATACTTTGAAGCATCAAGTCCCGCTGCATCAAGGTGTAATTTGACAACATGTTGTATGGTTTTCACGCTCATACGTTTCTTTAATCTACTCAGAAACAGTGCATCCTTATCAGGAGCTTTAACACCTTCTTTTGGTCGTTCATTTTCTATATAGTCTGCAATAGCTTTCTGACAGGCATCATTTAAATATATTGTACGTTCTTTGCTTCCTTTACCAAATACGGTTAATTTGTCGTCTTTTATATTTCTCATATTAATTCCTGCAAGCTCTGATAAACGCAGACCACAGTTCAAAAATAGCGTTAATATAGCATAATCACGATATTTTTGATTACCATCGACATTTTCTAATAATTGTTTACTTTCATCTAAAGAAAGATATCTGGGAAGAACCTTAGGTATCTTTGGAGAATCCAATTCTGCTGCAGGGTTAGTTTTGACTAACTTTGCCTTTGTGACCATATATTTAAAGAAGGAGCGTAGTGACGAAACCTTACGTGATCTGGAATTTGCATTATTTAAACGTTCCCTGAGAGTATATGATAGATACTCATACAAATCATGTAGTGTTATTTCTTCTATAAAGCTGACAGGAATATCTTTAATAGATATATCATCGAAATTTTCGATTTCAGCTTTTCCTTTTAATACTAACATATATCGAAGAAATGTTCTGAGGTCAAAAAAATACTCATCAACAGTATTAGAAGATTTTCCCTTGATTGTTTCCATGTAGGTAATAAAATCACGAAGGTAAAATGGAGCTTCATCTAAAAGTTTTCTGTTGTGCATTTTTAATCACTTCCTTATTTCGCTTATTTACGCCATTTCTACGCTTTTTACTATTTTCTCATCTACTCCCAATTATACAAAATTCTTATTTTGTATAATTGGATATATATTTATTATAGCAGTTCTCTTTTTTAAAGTCAACGAAATTCAGTAGTTTGTAATATAAAAATAATAAAACCCAAAGGAATGCACCTCTGAGTTTATGTTATACATCTTTAGGTAATTCTGTAGCAAGCTCCCCTAGATGTTCTGCTACATCATATTCAATAACCACAGGATTATCTACATCGGAATAATCCACTACAGTTACAGACGCGTTTCTGACAAAATCAAAATCTCTGATTTGTGTAATATCTTTTTTACTCCATACAGTAGACATAACACGAATAGGCATGGCATGTGTACCAATCAGGATGGTCTTATCCCTGTTCTCTGTTGCAATTTCTTTTATTCTTCCATTGAATCTATGTAAGAGTTCGCGGATACTTTCACCATTAGGACATCTGCAGTTTCCTAAATCATTAAGCCACATACCAAACTCTACCGGAAATTTCGAGCGTAAATCATCGTATATTTGCCCTTCAAAATCACCACCAAAAATCTCTCGTAGTTTTGTGTCCTTTATAACATCAAGATTTCGTCTTCTTGCTATTATTTCGGCGGTTTCTAATGCCCTTCTTAAATCACTGGCATAAACTTTGTCTATTTTATATTTATCCAGATACTCTCCTGTTCTCTCTGCTTGTATTCTTCCTTTATCTGTCAATAATAAATCAAGATTGCCATTAAAACGGCTGTTTTTATTGCCTTCACTCTCTCCGTGTCTAATAAATATCAATATAGTAGCCAATAGGCACACTTCCCTCCTAAAAGAAAATAAGGACTAACATAACGTTAGTCCTGTAATTTCTAAATGATTACGCAATAGCATTAAGCTTAAGTGCGAGCTGTGATTTCTTTCTTGAAGCTGTGTTCTTTTTCATGATGCCCTTGGCAACTGCCTGGTCAATCTTCTTAACAGCAACTTTGAAAGCAACTTCAGCCTCAGCTTTATTACCGCTAGCTGCGATAACTTCGAACTTCTTGATGTATGTTCTTAATGCTGATTTAATCATGTGATTTCTTAAGGTTTTTGTTTCAATAACTTTAACTCTTTTTTTAGCTGATTTAATGTTCGGCAAATCTTTCACCTCCAACCAAACGTACTTGACTTTATGTATTTTAACACATTTATTTATGAAATGCAACTGTTTTTTTTATTTTTTTCAAAAAAATATAAAAATTTCTAAACTTTCTATTGACATTTATGTTTAAATTAGGTTATAATATCACTTGTGATTTTGTCGCAGAGTAATTTCCGCAACAAACTCGTTGTGCGCGGAAGGAGGGAATCAGAAATGTCAGAAATCAGAATAAAAGATCATGAATCTTTAGATAGTGCATTAAGACGTTTTAAGCGTTCTTGCGCAAAAGACGGTGTTTTATCAGAAATCAGAAAGCGCGAGCATTACGAAAAGCCCAGCGTTAAGAGAAAGAAAAAATCCGAAGCTGCAAGAAAAAGAAAGTTTAAATAAGTCAGTACAACCGACGCTGGATTGCGTCGGGTATTTTTTTACAAAAAACAAAAGCGCAAGGATAACACATGCAAGTGTTATTCCCTGCGCCGAATCTATATAAACGACTTGAACAGTCGGTTATAACATAATATGACACAGTGTTCCAAATTGTGCCAAAGATAAAATGTTTTCAAGAGTTAATGTGCTGTTCTTCTTGATTCTGTCCAATAAAATATTTGTTTCTCCCAGGCATTTAAAAGTTTCTTCGTAGTTTTCGTGCAAAACACTTTCTTTTAGTTTACTGATGGAAAGCTTTATATTATCCACATCTTCATGGTCGTTAAACATGGCAAGTACCGGTTCTTTTTTGCTCCATATATGAACCAGTTTTTTTACGTTATCTTTGCAATATTCCCAATCTTTTTTATATGCTGATTCGCCGACAATTTTAACCTGTTCTGAAATATCATTTATTGTACTTTCCAAATAACGCGTATATACGTTTATACCTATTAGCAATAGTGTCAATACAATCAAAGAAGCTATAAATGTTTTCATTTTTTATTCCTCTTTTGCATATAAAATTTCCCATTTTCAGTTACTCCCGCAAAAAGAATATCTGAGATATCAGTATTTTCAAGTTTTTTATTGAGCCATTCTATGTTTCTACCATACAACTCTAGCGCCTTATTACTGATTTGTCCATCACAGACAAACATAAACGGCAATCCGTTATAATTTTCTTCGTTGGTTACTGGTATTTTCTTTGAAATTACACTCATATTTCCACTGGTTTCCAAAATTCCATATTCAATATCACTTATATTAGTATTTCCCTGCATACGTAGCATTTCTAACAAATCATCAAAATTAAGGCGGAGTTTTTCCATTTCTGCCTCACAAATTTTGCCGTTTTTGATTACTATAACAGGAGTTCCCGATAGCAGTTTCCTGAACCGTCTGCTTTTTAAATCAAGAAAAGAGAGAGTCGCCTCTGCAATTATCAATGTAATTATAGGAATAATTCCATGTATTAACGGTATTGATACATGACTCAGGGGAATTGTTGCAAGATCTGATATCATAAGTGTTACAACCAATTCTGTAGGCTCTAATTGTCCCACCTGTCGTTTTCCCATAATTCTCACTGCTACTACTACCAAAACATAAGTTATTATTGTACGAACAAAAGAAATAAGCATATCAACCTACCTCGTAAAATTGATATGCTTATTATTAGCTTAATTTATTATTTTATGACTTTATTTGCATATGTGTTGTTTACAATTTTATCAAAAGGAGCACGTACATCCAATTCGCCTGCTTCCTCCATTACTTTCTGTAATCTATTAAAAGATTCTTCGGACATTACAGGTTCTGATTTCCATGCGTCAATTGATTTATAACGTTCAACAGATGAGGCAAGCATCGAAACATCTGTATCAGGGAACTGATCTAAAATAACATTGGCAATTTCTTCAGCTGAATGCTCCTCTACCCACTTTAATCCTTTATAGATTGCGCGTGTAAATCTTTCTATTAAATCTTCATTTTCAGCTATGTAGCTGGATTTTGCACAATAAGCTGTATAGGGAATATCACCTGATTCCTCACCAACAGATGTTAAAATATACCCTTTATTTTCTGCCTCAATCATAGATGCCGTAGGCTCAAAAAGTGTAACATATTCGGCATCACTGCCCGAAAATGCACCCGCCATCAAAGAGAACTGAATACTGTCGTCTAACACCAAATCAGTTGCCGGGTTTAAACCATTTTGCTTTATCAGATATTCAAACGTCATATAGGGTACTCCGCCGCGTCTTCCGGGAATTACTGTCTTGCCCTTTAGCTGTTCCCAACGGAACTCATCAACCTTATCTTTACCAACAAGGAATGAGCCGTCTCGCTGTGTCATTTGTGCAAAAACCTGCGGATAGTCTTCTCTGCCCTCGTTATAAACGTAAATTGATGCCTCCGGTCCGCAAAAACCAATATCAATCTGGTTTGATAAAACTGCAGACATTACCTTATCTGCTCCCTGTAAATTGGAGAGTTCTATTTCTATACCCTCTTCTTTGAAAAAACCTTTTGCAATAGCTGCATACTGAGGAGCATAAAACACCGAATGTGTAACCTCACCCAGACGCACCACATCTGCTTTTTTTACATTTTCTTCTGTAGTTTGTGTACCGCCACATGCCACCATGCAAAGTGCCATTACTACACACAAACAAATCACAAGGATTTTTTTCATATTTACCTCCTGTTTTTAAGTGCTATTTTTTCAAAAATCAACACTAACTTATATATAATTGCTGCAAATACAGCCAAAATTATGACACTAGCCATAACAAGGTCAAGTTTAAATACCTGACCACCGTAAACAATCAGATAACCAAGTCCTGCCTTAGATACTAAAAATTCTCCGGCAATTACGCCTACCAAAGAAAGTCCCAAATTGATTTTGAGCGAATTAATTAGAGTTTTTATATTTGCAGGCAATACTATCTTGAAAAACACCTGATATTTTTTTGCTCCAAAGGTCTCTGCAGTAGTTATAATCTGCGGATTCGTATTTTTAAACCCATTTAGAAGTTCCATAACGGTAACTATTAAAGAAATCGCTAAAGCCATAACAATAATTGCCTTCATTCCTGCACCAACCCATATAATTATTATAGGGCCTAATGCGATTTTGGGTAAGCTGTTCAAAATAACAAGGTAAGGTTCAAAAATTTCCGAACAAGTTTTAAACCACCAAAGTATAGATGCAATCAACATTCCGAAAACAACGCCCAACAAAAAGCCTACAATCGTCTCTGTGCATGTGACCCCCAAATGCATCATTAAATCATTGGAAGATAAGTTTATTATTGTTTTTATAACTCTTGAAGGCTGACTTGTTATAAAGCTATCTATAAAACCGAGATTGGCACATACTTCCCATAAAATGATTAACCCGAAAAGTAAACCAATCTGTACGGATAATATCATATATTTTCTGTATTTAACTCTTTTTAAAAATTTTTCTCTTTCAGTTTCAGGTTGTTTCATTCATATCCAACTCCCTCCACAATATATCAAAATACGAGCTGAATTTAGGACTTTTTCTACATAATAGCGGGGTTCTTTCAGTAATATCAGGAAATTCTATATTATGAATTTTCTGTATCACTGCAGGTCTTTTAGATAAAACCACTACCCTGTCTGCCATAGAAATTCCCTCCGGTATATCATGAGTCACCATAATAGTAGTCTTTTTTTCTTTTTTTATAATAGAATACACATCATCTGTTACAGAAAGACGCGTTTGATAGTCAAGGGCAGAAAAAGCCTCATCCAGAAGGAGAATATCAGGCTTTGTAACGAGTGTTCTGATTAATGCTGCACGTTGACGCATCCCACCAGAAAGTTGAGATGGGTAACTTTCACGAAACTCATACAACCCGTAGGTTTTTAATAGTTTGTTTGCATATTCTATACTTTCATCATTTACTCTGTGCTGAATTTCAAGACCTAAGAGAATATTTTTGTATATCGTTCTCCATTCGAGCAAATTGTCACTTTGAAGCATATAGCCTATCTTAGGAGTTATGCCCGAGGTTTTGACGCCATTTATATAAACTTCTCCGCTGCTCGGTTTTAAAATACCGCACAAAATGGAAAGAAGTGTTGATTTACCACAACCGGAAGGTCCTATAATTACAACAAATTCCCCTTCTTTTACTTTCAAGCTTATATTGTCAATAGCTGTTACTTCGCTATTTATATCCTGATAATTCATTGTTATATTTTTAATTTCCAGTGCATCCATAAAACCTCTCCTTTAATATCAATATATTAAAGCCGCAAAAAACTGCTACAAAAAAGGACTCACCTATTTGGTGAGTCCGCCTTTAGAATTATCATCTTCAATATGTTTTATTTTCTTTTTATATTTTATTACATTACCATAAGACCTGAGTATCTCAACGGAGCAGAAATAACGTTTATTGCATCTTCTGCACACCTGACAAGAAATAAATTTACTTCCTGACAACGTCCAGCCTTTACGTTTTCTGATAGGTCTGCCGCACTCAGGACATCTAACCTTAAATACAGATTTATCTATTAATTTACTGCTTAAATCCGTTATAGGAACATCTTTAAAGGAGTTTGTCTTTTTTGATGCGTCTACGATATATTTTTTGATTTTTTCTGCATCGAAAATCTTAGCAAAAACCTTTCCTGAAATTTCGGCGTCAACTAAAGCATCGTGGAGCTTATTTTCTTCGTATGAAATTAACAGTTTATCCGCAGCATTCTTTACGCCTATCTGATTATTAGCAGTTTTTGTAAGTGTATGTGTCACATATCTTTGAACATCTACAAATTTACTAAGAAAGTCAAGTGATTCATTAGGACAAAAATAACTGCAATTTTTGCGTAAAATTTCCGCATCCTGAGAACCCCAAGACATCAACACTGCATCACGTCCTATAAACTCACAAAATTCTATTAAAGCATCTTTAAAGCCTACGCCTTCTCTTTTTAACAAGCTAACGGAAAGTCCTGTGAGCTTTTCAACAGTAGGTTCCATTTTCTTGTACAGAACAGGGCTGATATATTTTTTAAATGAACCTATATGTTCCATATTTTCATTATATTTCACCGCACCAATTTGAATAATCTCATCAGCACAACGAACTTTTACCGCCTTGGTGAATCTGTTCCACTCAAGGTCAAAAATTACGTAATTCATATAAACTTCTTTCTTTACTCTGAAATCTGCCAATCAATCGCATTTTTACCCATTGATTTCAAAATTTCGTTTATTTTCGAATAATGCTTACATCCAAAGAATCCTCTGCTTGCTGACAATGGACTTGGGTGTGCAGCAGACAAAACGTAGTGATGGCTATTTGTAATTAACGGAAGTTTTTCCAAAGCATTTCTTCCCCACAAAACAAAAATTACAGGGTCAGGTCTTTCATTAAGCAATTTTATAATTTTGTCGGTAAAAACCGTCCATCCTAATTTCTTATGAGAATTCGGCTCTGCTTCTCTTACTGTCAGAACTGTGTTCAGCATAAGTACGCCTTGTTTTGCCCAATCTGTAAGGCAGCCATGAGCAGGCTGCTTAATCCCTAAATCACTTTCCAGCTCTTTAAACATATTTTTCAGTGATGGTGGCTTGTCCACGCCTTTTTGCACAGAAAAACAAAGACCATGTGCCTGATTTGGACCATGATATGGGTCTTGCCCAAGCAACAACACTTTAACATCTTCATAAGACGTATATTTTAGTGCATTAAAAACATTTTCCATTGCAGGGTAAACAGTGTAGGTTTTATATTCCTGAGCGAGCTTTTTTCGTAATTCCTGATAGTATTCCTTGGAAAATTCCTCACAAAGCAACGCATCCCAGCTGTTTCCTAAATTAACCATAACTACCTCTTAAGCAATTTGTTTACTTCTTCCACGAATGTATTGATATCCTTAAACTGTCTGTAAACAGACGCAAAACGCACATAAGCAACCTCGTCAATTTTTTGCAGGCGTTCCATAACCATTTCACCGATTTTCTGCGATGAAATTTCGCGCTCTAAAAAGTTTTGTGTTGCCGCCTCAACTTCGTTTACGATATGCTCCATGTCAATGGTCGCAACGGGGCGTGTTTCGCATGCGCGTAACAGTCCGTTAAGAAGCTTATTTCTATCAAAGGCCTCTCTGGACTTGTCCTTCTTAATAACAATAATGGGAAGACTCTCAATTATTTCATAGGTTGTAAATCTCTTTGAGCATTTTAAACACTCACGTCTACGACGTATTCTTTCACCCTCGTCAGTAGGTCTTGAATCAATAACCTTGCTTTCCTCAAATCCGCAATACGGACATTTCATAAAATTACCACCTTTATTTTTTAAAATTAGGGGATGTGCGTTTTATTTTGTACCGAAAATTCTGTCGCCCGCATCACCAAGACCGGGTAAAATATAACAATGGTCGTTAAGGCAATCGTCAAGTCCTGCACAGTAAACAGGTACATCGGGATGTGCGGTTGTGAA
>JAZNWB010000025.1:0-1719 GCA_045593125.1 Congzhengia sp.
TGGCATTTTGTCCGTACAGAATATGTCCTGTAGGGGCGCACTCTGACCATAACTTTGGCAAAATAACGGGCTTAGCAATTGACAAGGGTGTTCAGATAGCCTACCGTCCAAAGCAGAACGGAGTTATCGAGCTTTCATCTATTCAGTTTGATAAACGTGCGCAGTGGCACATCCATCAGATAGATGCAAAACCAACGGGCGACTGGGCAGATTATTTGCGCGGAGCAACCTGGGCACTGTCTAAAAGACGCAAATTAAACGTAGGTCTTTGTGGTGTTGTAGAGGGTACACTCCCTATCGGTGGTTTATCTTCATCAGCTGCCGTTATTATTGCATTTTTATCGGCTCTTTGCAGAGTTAACGATATTCATTTAACCGAGCAGGAAATGATACTTACAGCACAGGACGCAGAAAACAACTACGTTGGTGTTGCCTGCGGAAAGCTTGACCAAAGCTGTGAGGTATATTCTAAAAAAGACCATCTTTTGTATTTAGATACTAAAGACGATACATATGAGCTTATTCCTACACATCCGGGTATGAAACCATATAAAATCGCAATTTTCTTCTCGGGTGTAGAGCGCACCTTAGCCGGCTCGGCATTTAATATGCGTGTTGACGAGTGTAAAAGCGCGGCTTATGCATTAATGGCTTACGAGGGTATGCAATATGGAAAATTTTCCGAAACATTTTTGCGCGATGTTCCGTATGATGTATTTTTAAAGCATAAGGACAAGCTGCCTGACAACTGGCGCAAACGTGCAGAACATTGGTATTCAGAGTTTGATAGAGTAGAAAAAGCAGCTGAGGCTTGGAGAAACGGCGATATTGATACCTACGGAAGACTGTCGTTTGAAAGCGGAGAATCTTCAATAACCAAGTGGGAAACAGGCTCTCCTGAGCTTAAAACTTTGTACGAGCTTATGACTAAAACCGACGGAATTTACGGCGGAAGATTCTCGGGAGCAGGCTTTAAAGGCTGCTGTATGGCATTAATTGACCCTAAATTTGAAGAATCTATTATTGAAAAGATTGGCACAGAATATTTAAAACAATTCCCTAATCTTGAAGGAAAATACTCGGCACATATATGTGCAAGTGCGAACGGAGTGAGCTTATGAAGTGTTTGTTTTTAGCGGCAGGTTATGCCACAAGACTTTACCCATTAACAGAAAATTTCCCAAAACCATTGCTTACGGTAAACGGAAAATCAATCTTAGACCATCTGATTGAGGATATTGATACCTTAGGTATGGTGGATGAATATGTTGTAATATCTAACCACAAATTTGTAGAGCATTTTAAAAAGTGGGCAGATGAGTCTCGTTATCCCATTACTGTTGTCGATGACGGCACAAGCAGTAACGAAACCCGTCTTGGTGCTGTGCGCGACATCCAGTTTGCGATTGATGAGTTGTCATTAGATGACGATATGCTTGTTTTGGCAGGCGACAATCTTTTAGACTTTAGCCTGACTAAGTTTATGAAATATGCAAAAGAAAAAAATGCCTCCTGCATTATGCGTTATTACGAGGCAGATGCAAAACGCCTCACAAAAAGCGGTGTAGCAACAATTGACGAAAATGACTTGATTACCGAAATGGAAGAAAAACCGGCAGAGCCAAAATCCAACTGGTGCTGTCCTCCGTTTTATTACTACACCAAAGAGGATGCCCGCTTAATTGCAAAAGGAATCGAGGCAGGCTGCGGCGTAGATGC
>JAZNWB010000026.1:0-19946 GCA_045593125.1 Congzhengia sp.
TGTGGTCAACCTCAAAGCTTGCTATTTTCTTTATACTTTCCATAGTTTTCTCCTTTATAATTTAGCCTCAATTTCCCTTGATACCAATGAGGTATCTTTAAGCTTAATTTCCTTGTTATTTAAATAAGAAAGAATTCCTGCATCATCTGAAAATTCAAACTTTAATTTGTAAGCCATTAATGCCTGACGGGTAAGGAGAGGATTTTTCCCAAGCTTTCCGTATTTTCCGTCACCTAAAAGCGGACAGCCAATATGCGCCATGTGGGCGCGAATTTGATGTGTACGCCCTGTAATCAAATCAACCTCAACCAAATCGTGAGCCGTATACCTTTTTAATACCTTGTACTTTGTAATCATTTCCTTAGAGCCTGGAAGACGGCTTTCTGAAACAATCGCAAGCTTCATCTTTTCGTCTTTTCTGTGAAACGCCCTCAAAGTATCCTTTTCTTTAGGGAGATGTCCGCAAACGATACAAAGATAGGTCTTTTTAATTTCCTTATACTTAATCTTTTCGCACAAAATCCGAAGTGCCTCAGAATTTTTTGCCGCAATCACTAACCCTTGGGTGTTTCTGTCAATTCTGTGGGCAAGAGAGGGAGAAAATGTTAAGTCTTGGTCGGGATTAAACTCGCCCTTATCGAATAAGTATTTCTGTATGCGGTTAATAAGGGTGTCAGGTGTGGCGGTTTCATCAGCGTGAACGCTTAAGCCCTGAGGCTTGTTTACCACGATTATGTTTTCATCTTCGAAAACTACATCAAGAGGGGCAGAGGATAAACTTAAAAACTCGTGATTTTCATTTTTAGCCTCAAAAAACTCATCATTTATATATACTTCCAAAAAATCAGCTTCATTTATTATATGCTCGCCCTGAGTTATTCTTTTTCCGTTAACTTTAATTCTTTTTTTACGCAAAGATTTATAGACTAAGCTTTTTGGCATAGTCGGCAGCATTTTTATTAAGAATTTGTCAAGGCGTTGCCCTGAATCGTTTTTCGTAATTGTAAAAGATTTCATAGTTTCTTCCTTATATAATAGTGTCAAAAATCATTATACCATATAAAATATATGGTTTCAAATTTTTTTACATCTCTTTAGATGTTATTTCAACACTTTTATTTTATTTGGTATATAAATGTTTACGGAGGTGTTTTAAATGGACTTTGATTATGTGCTTGAAGTTATGATTGAAAAGGCAGGAAAGCTTTTTACAAAAACAGATTTGTGCAAAGACTTGTGCAGAAACGCTGAAAAAGCAGAAAAGGAACTTAAAGATAAGTATGGCGATGATAATTATTCATATATAATAGAGAAAGTAGATGAACTTACCAGCATATCAATGTATGAAAGTTCGTTTTTGTATAAGCAAGGTTTTTTAGATTGCGTTGCTCTTTTAAAAGAACTTGGGGTACTTAACAAATAACTGTTTTGTCTCCGACGGGGCAAATTTTTTCAAAATTTGCGAAACACCGTTCTTTTATGACTAAAAGAACCAAAAGTCTCGGGGGGGTCAGATTCCCCCCGAACCCCCTAAACTGCTTAGGGGCTTTGCAACCCCTAAGAACCCCCGCGTACATTGTGCTGTATCGCACAATTTATCGTCGCGTTGGAGAAGATTTTTAAATTTTCTCTGCAAAAATCGAAAAAATTTTATCGTAAATCGGCTCTATGCAAAAGTTCCATTAATTGCATAGCCGATTTAGCAGACCTCGAACGAAATATTTTGTGAGTGTCTGCGGCGTTAAAATTTTGAGATTGAGCAGTTAGAAAATTAAAATCTTCGACCGCGACAAATGCTTTTGGTTACTTTTGGCGAAACAAAAGTAACACGTCGTAGACAAATAAATAACAAAAAGCCATATTGTAAAATTGCACAAAAAGTAATTAAAATCAATCAAAAACTTTGTGAAAGATTTTTTGCAACTTTTTTTCGAAAAAACTTGCTTTTCCCCCTTTCCTATAGTATAATTAAAGGGCTGTGATATGGCATACGAGGAAGTGGGAGGTTGCCGCGTAGCTACGCGGGTTTTTCCATGGAGAATGTCCGATTCAAGAAACCGGGCGACATTAATCACGCAAAAACGGCTTACTTTTATGAGCGCTATGGGAAGATTCTGCCCGCAGCGTGTGTCCGTTTGTGCAGGCTGATTGTATTTATTTTTCGACCCGGAGACCGAAATATGGTTTTCGGTATTATTTATGAGAGGGCGCTAAACGCCCGGATGAGTGTCGAAAAAAAGATACCGTCGTTCCATCACAGACAAAAATAATAAAAGGAGGAAACACAAATGGCACAGGCAAGCCAGAAAATGAGAATCAGACTTAAGTCTTACGACCATGTATTGTTAGACCAGTCAGCTGAGAAAATTGTTGAAACAGCCAGAAGAAACGGAGCTAAGGTTTCAGGACCTATTCCGCTTCCCACAAAGAAAGAAATCGTAACAATTCTCCGCGCTGTTCACAAATACAAGGATTCGAGAGAACAGTTTGAAATGAGAACTCACAAAAGATTAATCGAAATCGCAATGCCCACTGCTAAAACAGTCGATGCTTTAATGAGAATCGAACTTCCTGCAGGTGTTGACATCGAGATTAAAAACTAATCTTTCAAAAGTTCGCAAGCTGCAACGCGGCTTGTAACAAAAAGGCACTGCCGCAGTGAAAGCTACGCGGCGGGTCATGTTCGCAAAACGCGAACCAATAACCAAATTTGGAGGTGCTTTTATGAAGAAAGCGATTTTAGGTAAAAAGCTCGGCATGACACAGCTTTTCAACGAAGACGGCGTTATGATTCCCGTAACAGTTGTTGAAGCAGGTCCTTGCAGAGTAATCCAGAAAAAAACAATCGAAAACGACGGCTACGAAGCAGTTCAGGTTGGCTTTGGCGAAAAGAAAGAAAAGCATACAACCAAAGCTATGCAGGGTCATTTCAAAAAGGCTGGTACAGGCTATATGAAATATCTTCGCGAATTAAAGCTTGAAACAGCAGCTGAAATGAACGTAGGCGACGAAATCAAAGCAGATGTATTCGCTGCAGGTGATGCTGTTGACGTAACAGGTATCACAAAAGGTAAAGGTTATGCCGGAACAATTAAGAGATGGGGCACACACAGAGGTCCTATGACTCACGGTTCAGGTTACCACAGAGGCCCCGGTTCCTTGGGTGCTTGCTCAACTCCCTCAAGAGTTATGAAGGGCAAGAAGCTCGCAGGTCACTTGGGTGTTGAAAAAGTAACAATTCAGAATCTTGAAGTAGTTTTGGTTGACGTAGAAAAGAACGTAATCGCAATCAAAGGTGCAATTCCCGGCCCCAAAGGCGGCATGGTCATCATCAAAGATTCTGTTAAGGCATAACGAAAACGGATACGAAAGGAGGAGTATAAATGCCTAACGCGAAATTATTAAACATGGAAGGTAAAGAAGTCGGAACCTGCGCGTTAAACGACGCAGTATTCGGTATCGAACCGAGTAAATCGGCTATTCATACAGTAGTAGTTAGCTACCTTGGCAACCAGAGACAGGGAACACAGAGCGCATTAACACGTGCTGAAGTTCGCGGCGGTGGTATTAAACCCTGGAGACAGAAAGGTACAGGCCGTGCAAGACAGGGTTCTATCAGAAGTCCTCAGTGGACAGGTGGTGGCGTAGTATTCGCTCCCAAGCCGAGAAGCTACAGAACAAGCGTTAACAAAAAAATCAAACAGCTCGCTATGCGTTCAGCATTGTCCGCAAAGTTTGCTGATAACGAAATGCTTCTTTTAGATAACATCACAGTAGAAGAGATTAAAACAAAAACAATTGTAAATATGCTCAAAAACTTAGAGGTTTCTGAAAAAGCATTGATTGTTCTTCCTGAAGTAAACGAAAACGTTTACCGTTCAGCTAAGAACATTCCCGGAGTTGGCGTATCTTACGTTGGTATGCTTAATGTATATGAATTATTAAAATACAAAAAGATTATCATGGTTAAAGATGCTGCCGATAAATTAGGGGAGGTGTATGCGTAATGAAAAGCCCTTACGATATTATCTTAAAGCCCGTTATCACAGAAAACAGCATGGATATGTTAAGTGATAAAAAATACACATTCAAGGTTGCTACAGACGCAAACAAAATTGAAATCAAAAAAGCAATCGAAGAAATCTTCGGTGTTAAAGTTTCAAAAGTAACAACCATGAATATGGACGGAAAGCTCAAAAGAATGGGCAGATACGAAGGCAGAAGAGCTGCCTACAAGAAAGCTGTTGTAAAATTAACAGACGACAGCAAAACCATCGAATTCTTCGAAAGTATGGTTTAATTAAACAAACACTATTAAGGAGTGAATAGGATGCCGACAAAAAAATATAATCCTACCTCACCGGCCAGACGTTTTATGACGGTTTCTACCTTTGAAGAAATCACAAAGACAGAACCCGAAAGAGCTCTTTTAGAGCCCATGAACAAGACCGGCGGTAGAAACAGCTATGGCAGAATCACCGTACGTCACAGAGGCGGCGGCAACAGAAGAAAATACAGAATTATCGATTTTAAGAGAAACAAGACCGGTATCGCTAAAGTTATCGGTATTGAATACGATCCTAACAGATCAGCAAACATTGCATTAATCGAGTATGAAGACGGAGAAAGAAGATATATCTTAGCTCCCTTAGGCGTAACAGACGGTGCGTTAATCGATACAAACCCCGACGGCGCTGACATCAAACCCGGTAACGCAATGAAAATTGCAAACATCCCTGTAGGTACACTTATCCATAACATTGAGCTTATGCCCGGAAAAGGCGGTCAGCTTGTTAGAACAGCAGGCGCTTCTGCTCAGCTTATGGCTAAAGAAGGTAAATACGCACAGGTTAGACTTCCCTCTGGCGAAGTTAGACTTATTGCTATGAACTGTATGGCAACAATCGGACAGATTGGTAACTTAGACCATGAAAACATTTCTATCGGTAAAGCCGGAAGAAAACGTCACATGGGCTGGAGACCTACAGTAAGAGGTTCTGTAATGAACCCCTGTGATCACCCCCACGGTGGTGGTGAAGGTAAGTCACCTGTTGGACGTCCCGGACCGGTTACACCTTGGGGTAAACCTGCTTTGGGTCTTAAAACAAGAAAGAAAAAGAATCTTAACGATAAGTTCATTGTAAAGAGAAGAAACGATAAATAGTTTCGTGTTCGTTATAAAATCAGGGCTTGCCCCTGACAAACTTTGGCGAAGGAGGATTTAAGATGGGTAGATCGGTTAAAAAAGGACCTTTCGTACAGGAAAAGCTTTTGGCGAGAATCATCAAAATGAACGAAGCCAATGAAAAAAGAGTTTTAAAGACATGGTCAAGAAGCTCAACAATATTCCCTGAAATGGTTGGACACACCATCGCAGTGCACGACGGAAGAAAGCACGTGCCTGTGTTTGTATCAGAGGATATGGTTGGACACAAGCTCGGTGAATTCGCACCGACAAGAACATTTAAAGGTCATGCCGGAAATAAAACAAGCGGTAAATAATATTTCCTTTTAAAGAGAGGAGGAGTCATTGTGGAAGCAAGAGCAAAACTTAGTTACGCTCGTATTTCATCAAGAAAAGTCAAAATCGTAATTGACATGATAAGAAATAAGCCCGTGGCTGAAGCAATGGGTATCTTAAAGAATACACCCAAAGCAGCAAGCGAGCTGTTAATAAAATTGTTACAGTCAGCTGTAGCAAATGCTGAAAACAATCATAACATGGACGTATCAAAACTCTACGTTGCAGAAATTTTTGCAAATCAGGGACCTACACTCAAAAGAGTTAGACCCAGAGCACAGGGAAGAGCGTTCAGAATCAGAAAAAGAACAAGCCATATTACAATCGTTGTAAAAGAGCTTGCTCAGTAATTATTAAAAGAAGGAGGTAGAGTCACTTTGGGACAGAAAGTACATCCACACGGTTTAAGAGTTGGTGTTATTAAAGACTGGGATTCGAAATGGTTCGCAAACGATAAAGATTTCGGAGACTACCTGGTTGAAGACTATAAACTTAGAAAATTCTTAAAGAAAGCACTTTTTGCTGCCGGTATCGCTAAAATCGAAATCGAAAGAACAGCAAAGAGAGTTAAGATTAACATTTTTGCTGCAAAACCCGGTATCATCATCGGTAAAGGCGGCAGCGAAATCGAGAAGGTTAAAAAGCAGTTAGAGGCTATGACAGGCAAAAGCGTTGCTTTAAACATTGAAGAAGTTAAACAGCCCGATATGGACGCACAGCTCGTTGCTGAAAATATCGCAGCTCAGTTAGAAAGAAGAATTTCTTTCAGAAAAGCAATGAAATCTACAATGAGCAGAGCTATGAAGCTCGGCGCAAAAGGTATTAAAACAACCTGTTCAGGTCGTTTAGGCGGAGCTGAAATTGCAAGAGCAGAACACTACCACGAAGGTACTATTCCGCTTCAGACCTTAAGAGCAGACATTGACTACGGTTTCTGGGAGGCTAATACAACCTACGGTAAAATCGGTGTTAAAGTCTGGATCTATAAAGGAGAAATCCTTCCCGAGAGTAAAAAGATTAAGACTGAGGGAGGTAAATAAGAGATGTTATTACCTAAAAGAGTTAAATACAGAAGAGTAATGCGCGGCAGAATGAAGGGTAAGGCTCTCCGCGGTAACACAGTTACCTACGGTAGCTACGGTCTTCAGGCGCTTGAATCTTCTTGGATTACAAGCAATCAGATAGAGGCTGCCCGTATCGCTATGACGCGTTACATCAAAAGAGGCGGTCAGGTTTGGATAAAGATATTCCCCGATAAGCCTATCACAGAAAAACCTGCTGAAACCCGTATGGGTAGCGGTAAAGGTTCACCCGAATATTGGGTAGCTGTTGTTAAGCCCGGTAGAGTACTCTTTGAAATCGACGGAGTTTCAGAAGAAGTTGCAAGAGAAGCACTTCGTCTTGCTATGCACAAACTTCCTATTAAATGTAAGTTTGTAGCCCGCGAAACTGAAGAAATGGAGGGTTAATCAATGAAGGTAAACGAAATACGTGAATTAAGCGCAACAGAACTTGAAAGTACTCTCGCTGACCTTAAGAAAGAACTCTTTAACCTCAGATTTCAGAATGCTACAAATCAGTTGGAAAACCCAATGAGAATTCATGAGGTTAAGAAAACAATTGCCAAAATTAAAACAGTTATGGCAGAGAGAAAACTTGCAGAGTAAGCGAGAAATTGCTTTGAAAGGAGTGGAATCATGGCTGAGACCAGAAATTTCAGAAAACAGAGAATCGGTAAGGTTGTTAGCAACAAGATGGACAAAACAATCGTAGTTGCTATCGAATACAATGTTAAACACCCTCTTTACGGTAAAATCATAAAGAGAACTTATAAGCTCAAAGCGCATGATGAAAACAACATCTGCGGTATCGGCGATAAGGTGTTAGTTATGGAAACAAGACGTCTCTCAAAAGATAAGAGATGGAGACTTGTTGAAATCGTAGAAAAAGCACAATAATTGATATTGAGAAACGGAGGTAACCAATATGATTCAACAGCAGACGCTTTTGAAGGTTGCGGATAACACCGGAGCTAAAGAACTGATGTGTATCAGAGTATTGGGCGGTTCTAAAAGAAGATACGCGGCAATCGGCGATGTGGTTGTTGCTTCTGTTAAAAAGTCAACGCCCGGGGGAGTTGTTAAAAAAGGTGATGTCGTTAAGGCAGTTATCGTTAGATCTGTTTCCGGCGTAAGACGTAACGACGGAACATACATCAAATTCGACGAAAACGCAGCCGTTATCATCAAAGATGACAAAAACCCGAGAGGAACGCGTATATTCGGACCTGTAGCTAGAGAGCTGAGAGAAAAAGAATATATGAAAATTCTTTCTTTAGCGCCTGAGGTACTCTAATTATTAAAATAAAGGAGGAGCCGTAAGATGGCAAAGATGAATATTAAATCCGGCGACGAGGTTTTAGTTATTGCTGGTAAAGATAAAGGTAAAAAAGGTAAAGTTATAGAAGTTTTACCTAAAACAGGTAAAGCAATCGTTGAAGGTGTTGCAGTAGCAACAAAACATGTTAAACCCAAAGCACAGGGACAGACCGGCGGTATCATTAAGCAGGAACTCCCCATCGACGCTTCTAACGTAATGGTTGTTTGCTCAAAATGCAAAAAAGCAACAAGAGCTGCAAGAAAAGTTTTAGAAGACGGTTCAATCGTAAGGGTTTGCAAAAAGTGCGGAGAAACCTTTAACGACTAATTTTGCAAAAGGAGGTAAAAAAGCAGATGGCTAGATTACAGGAAAAGTACAGCAAGGAAGTTGCTCCTGCTTTAATGGAAAAGTATTCCTATAAAAGCACAATGCAGATTCCGAAGCTTGAAAAAATCGTAATAAATATCGGCTGCGGCGAAGCTAAAGATAACGCTAAAGCATTAGACGGCGCAGTTAGTGACTTAGCTCAGATTACAGGTCAGAAACCTATAATCACAAAAGCAAGAAAGTCTGTCGCTTCTTTCAAAGTTAGAGAAGGCATGAACATCGGCTGCAAAGTTACACTTCGCGGCGCTAAGATGTACGAATTCTTAGACAGATTCTTCAACGTAGCTCTTCCGCGAGTTCGTGACTTCCGCGGAATTAACCCCAACTCCTTTGACGGACGTGGTAACTACTGCGTAGGCGTTAAGGAACAGTTGATTTTCCCCGAAATTGACTACGATAAGATTGACAAAATCAGAGGTATGGATATTATCATGGTAACAACGGCGAACACAGATGAAGAAGCAAGAGAGCTTCTTTCACTCATGGGTGCACCGTTTGCCACGAAGTAATTCGGGTATAGGAGGAAATTTAAATGGCTAAAAAAGCGATGGTCAATAAACAGCGCAAAACGCCTAAATTTAGCACAAGAGCGTATAACAGATGCAAAATCTGCGGTCGTCCTCACGCGTACCTCAGAAAGTACGGCATCTGCCGTATCTGCTTCAGGGAATTAGCTTACAAAGGTCAGATTCCCGGTGTTAAAAAGGCAAGCTGGTAAGTTATTTTTAAAATTCGGAAGGAGGTATAAAGATGCATACAACCGATCCTATTGCAGATATGCTCACTAGAATCAGAAACGCAAACGCTGCAAAGCATATTTGTGTTGATGTTCCTGCATCCAACGTTAAAAAAGCAATCGCACAGATTTTGTTGGAAGAAGGATATATTAAAAACTATCAGATTATAGAGGACGGAAAACAGGATATTATCCGTATTGCTCTTAAATACAACGGAAAGGAAAAAGCTATTTCCGGTCTTAAGAGAGTTTCAACACCCGGCCTCAGAATATACAAAAACAAAGAAGAGCTCCCGAAGGTATTAAGGGGCTTAGGTATAGCAATCGTTTCAACATCCAAAGGCATTATGACCGATAAAAAGGCAAGACAGGAAAATGTCGGCGGAGAAGTTATGGCGTTTGTTTGGTAATTAGCTAAAACAAATTAAGGAGGTGCAACAAAAGTGTCCAGAATAGGAAAAATGCCTATCGCGGTTCCCGCAGGTGTAACTGTTACAGTAGCTGAAGGAAACGTTGTTACTGTTAAAGGACCCAAAGGCACACTTACAAAGGATTTACATCCTGATATGATTATAAAACAGGAAGGCGCAGAAATCATTGTAAACCGTCCTTCTGAAATAAAAATGCACAAGTCATTACACGGTTTAACCAGAACACTTTTAAACAACATGGTTGTTGGCGTAACAGACGGCTACGAAAAGAAGCTTGAAGTTAACGGTGTTGGTTACAGAGCACAGCTCCAAGGCAAAAACCTTGTTATGAACTTAGGATACTCTCACCAGGTTGAAATGGTTCCCGTTGACGGAATCACAATCGAAGTACCCAATGCGAACGAAATTATCATTAAGGGTATTGACAAGCAGATTGTTGGCGAATTCGCAGCGAAAGTTCGCGAAAAGAGACCGCCTGAACCGTATAAAGGTAAGGGTATTAAATACTCAACAGAACACATCAGACGTAAGGAAGGAAAAACCGGTTCTAAGAAATAATATAGAAGTGGTTTTAACTCTTGAAATGTTAGAAATTATGGCAAAATCCATAATTTTTAAAGCATTACTAAAAAAGGAGTGAATCGAATTGATTAAAAAGCAGTCAAGCAATGTTTCAAGACTTAGAAGACATAAAAGAGTAAGAAAAGCTGTATCAGGTACAACAGCTCGTCCAAGACTCTGCGTTTACCGTAGTCTTAAAAACATTTATGCTCAGATTATCAATGATGAAACAGGCACAACTTTAGTTGCAGCATCATCATTAGATAAAGACCTTAAAGGAACTTACGGCGGAAATAAGGACGCTGCTAAAAAAGTAGGCGAACTTATCGCAAAGAAAGCAATAGAAAAAGGTATTGATACTGTCGTATTCGACAGAGGCGGATATATCTATCACGGCCGCGTACAGGAACTTGCAGAAGGTGCAAGAGAAGCCGGTCTTAAATTCTAAGAAAAGGAGGAAAACGTTTTGGCTCAACTTATAGACGCAAGCACATTAGATTTAAAAGAAAAAGTTGTTAACTTAAGCCGTGTTGCTAAAGTTGTAAAGGGCGGTAGAACCTTTAGATTCAGCGCATTGGTTGTAGTTGGTGACGAAAACGGATACGTTGGTTGCGGTACAGGCAAATCAGCCGAAATCCCCGACGCTATCAGAAAAGGTATCGAAGACGCTAAGAAAAATCTCATTAAAGTCAACATGGTTGGAACAACAATTCCTCACGAGATTACCGGCGAATTTGGTGCAGGCAGAGTATTATTAAAACCTGCTGCAAAAGGTACCGGCGTTATCGCAGGCGGAGCAGCTCGTGCTGTTTTAGAGCTTGCAGGTATCTCAGATATCAGAACAAAATCTCTTCGTTCCAATAACCCCAGAAACGTTGTTAAAGCAACAATTCAGGGCTTAGCATCATTAAAGAATGCAGAAGAGGTTGCACGTCTTCGCGGCAAGACAGTTGAAGAAATTTTAAAATAGGAGGCAAAAGCCATGGCTAAGCTTAAGGTTACCTTAGAAAAAAGTACAATCGGTAGAAAAGAAGACCACATAGCAACAGTTAAGGCACTTGGCCTTAAAAAGATTCGTGACGAAAAAATTCACGAAGCAACCCCTGCAATCTTGGGAATGATTAAAAAGGTTGACTATATGGTAAAAGTAGAAGAACTTTAATCCAGAAGGAGGAGCCACAAGATGAATTTGAACGAATTATCTCCGGCAGCCGGTTCTAAGAAAAAGGCGTTCAGAGTAGGACGTGGACACGGCTCGGGTAATGGCAAAACATCAGGCAAAGGTCATAAAGGTCAGAATGCTCGCTCAGGCGGCGGTGTAAGACCCGGCTTCGAAGGCGGTCAGATGCCTATTTACAGACGTCTTCCGAAAAGAGGCTTTACAAATATCTTTGCTAAGGTATATACAGAAATCAATGTCAGCGATTTAAACGGTTTTGAAAGCGGTGCAACAGTTACAGCTGAAGACCTCAAAAACGCAGGCATTATTAAAAAAATTAACGATGGCGTTAAGGTTTTGGGAAAAGGCGAGCTTACAGCTACAAACTTAGTTGTTAAGGCTGCTAAATTCACAAAATCAGCTGAAGAAAAAATAGCCAATGCAGGCGGTAAGGCGGAGGTGATCTGAGAATGTTT
Organism: Congzhengia sp.; assembly: GCA_045593125.1. Classification (GTDB taxonomy): domain Bacteria; phylum Bacillota; class Clostridia; order UBA1381; family UBA9506; genus Congzhengia. The sequence continues at coordinate 11,651 of JAZNWB010000026.1, forward strand.
CAGACATTGCTAAACGCATGGAAAATTCCGGATCTCCGCAAAAAAATGCTTTACACCATTCTCATGCTTATAATCTTCAGATTCGGCTCATTCATTCCGGTTCCCGGAATTAATGCCGATATGATTAAAGAAATGATGGGTGGATTTAACGAAGGTATTCAGGGGCTTTTGAATAACTTCTCAGGCGGTGCTTTAGAACGTGTTTCTATCTTCGCTATGAGTATCACCCCTTATATCAACGCATCAATCATTTTGCAGCTTTTAACAGTTGCAATCCCTGCTTTAGAAAGACTTGCTAAAGAAGGCGAAGAAGGAAGAAAGAAAATTGCTTCTTATACAAGATTTGTAACAGTAATCCTCGCTTTCGTTCAGGCAACAGGTCTTTACTTCAGCTTCCAGAGTGCTATATCTAACCCCGGTGTGTTTGCATACTTTGTAGTAACACTCACATTCACAGCAGGTACAGCATTCTTAATGTGGTTAGGTGAACAGATTACAGAAAAAGGTATTGGTAACGGTATTTCACTTCTAATCGTTATCGGTATCGTATCCCGCGGACCTGCAATGATTCAGTCCATTATCGCAATGGTTGAGCAGGCAGGCGGAATTACAATTTCTGTTGCAGCAACCATTATTGCAATCTTAGTTATTGCATTGGTAGCAGTTGCTGCTGTTGTATTGATGAACGCTGCGGAAAGAAAAATCCCCGTTCAATATGCAAAACGTGTTGTAGGAAGAAAAGCTTACGGCGGACAGAGCACACACATTCCGCTCAAAGTTATTATGGCGGGCGTTCTGCCTATCATCTTCGCTGTTTCAATTATGTCTTTCCCGAAAACAATCTCTATGTTTATTCACGGTCAGACACCTCCCGCAGAGGGCGCTTGGGCAGCAATCTTAAGATGGTTCTCAGAAACACATCCGTTCTATATAATATGCTATTTCTTACTCATACTGTTCTTCACATATTTCTATACAGCAATTCAGTTCAATCCTATTGAAGTTGCTAACAATATGAAGAGAAACGGCGGATTTATCCCCGGTATCAGACCTGGCAAGCCCACATCGGATTACATTTCAAAGGTGCTCTCAAAGATTACACTTTTAGGTGCTGTATTCTTGGCGCTTTTGGCAATCCTTCCGATTTTACTTGCACAAATTCCGTCAATGAGCGGTATTTCAATCGGCGGTACATCACTCCTCATCGTTGTTGGTGTTGCTTTAGAAACAATGAAACAATTAGAGTCTCAGATGCTTATGAGACATTATAAAGGTTTCCTTGAATAAAGCGGAGGTTTTGATATGAAACTTGTTCTGTTGGGAGCACCTGGTGCCGGAAAGGGCACTCAGGCAGCAAAACTCGCAAAAGAATTTAATATTCCCGCAATTTCAACCGGGCATATTATAAGAAACGCAATAGCAGAAAAAACTCCTGTGGGAATTGAGGCAAAAGGTTATATCGACCGCGGAGAACTTGTTCCTGACAGTATGGTAGTTGAAATGGTAAAGGAACGTATTAAGGATGACGACTGCAAAAACGGTTACATCTTAGACGGTTTTCCAAGAACCATTTCTCAGGCGGAAATCATGGAAAAGATGCCTATTTCGGTGGATTTGGTGATTGAAATCTGCGTTGATGAAAACGTTATCGTGGAAAGGCTTGTTGGCCGCCGCGAATGTAAAAAATGCGGAGCTTCCTATCACGTTGAAAACAACCCACCGAAAAAGAGCGGAATTTGCGACAGATGCGGAAGCCCTCTTATAAGGCGTGACGATGATGTCCCCGAAATAATTCGTAACAGAATTAAAGCTTATCACGAGCTGACAGAACCCTTAAAAGGCTTTTATGAGGAAAGAAACCTCCTGGTTTCAATTCAGGGCTGTCACGAGGTAGACGATACCGCACAGACAGTAATAAAAGCCGTAAGGGAACGGATTGGTGAGGCAAAAGTATGATTAAAATAAAATCATTACAAGAGGTTAATAAAATGAGGGTGGCAGGCAGAATTACTGCTGAAACCTTCGAGGTCTTAAAAGACCATATTAAACCGGGCATCACCACAGGCGAGCTCGATAAAATAGCTGCAGACTATATCAAAAAATGCGGTGCCGGTTGTGCGTTTCATAACTACAACGGATACCCCGGTCACATCTGTATCTCGGTAAACGAGGAGGTTGTCCACGGAATACCGGGAAAAAGAGTGCTTCGCGAGGGCGACATCGTAAGCGTTGATTTAGGTGCAACTTATGACGGATACCACGGAGACGCGGCAAGAACGTATGCAGTAGGCGAAATTTCGCCTGAAGCACAAAGACTGATATCCGTCACAAAGCAGAGTTTTTTTGAAGGAATTAAAATGGCCGTTGCGGGAAACAGAGTGTTTGATATTTCAGCAAGTATCCAAAACTTTGTTGAACAAAACGGATATTCCGTAGTGCGTGCTTTAGTGGGTCACGGAATCGGAAGTAATCTTCACGAAGACCCCGAAGTTCCGAATTTTGGAACTAAAGGCAGAGGTCCAAGGCTCGTTTCCGGAATGACAATTGCGGTTGAGCCAATGGTAAACATGGGAACACACAGCGTTTTAACGCTGCCCGATGAATGGACAGTGGTAACAGCAGACGGGAAGCTTTCAGCACATTACGAAAACACTATCCTGATAACGGATAACGGTGCTGAAATCCTGACAAAATGCTAATTTGAGGTGATGATATTTTGAATTTCTGTGCCGGTGATATTATACTTTCGAAGGCAGGAAGAGATAAGGGTAAATACTTTATCGTTTTAGAAATTATCGACGAACAATACGTTTTAATTGCTGACGGTGATTTGCGAAGAGTTGATAGCCCTAAACGAAAAAAATGCAAACATCTTATAAATACCGGTAGTAAGTCAGAGTTTATTTTGAATAAACTTAAAAATGACGACCGGGTTACCAACCCCGATTTAAAAAGGGAATTAGCAAAATTCAACTAACGACTTAGGAGGTTTATCATTATGGCAAAAGACGGAGTAATTGAGCTTGAGGGCGTTGTAACTGATGCGTTGCCAAACGCAATGTTTAAGGTTCAGTTTGAAAACGGCCACGAAATTTTAGCTCACATTTCAGGAAAACTCAGAACAAACTATATAAGAATACTCCCCGGTGATAAGGTGACAGTTGAAATGTCGCCCTACGACTTAACAAAAGGCAGAATCACCTGGAGAGCAAAATAAACAAAGAAAAATTATTGCCGCAAATGGCGGTAAACATGCCATGAAGGAGGTATTTACAACATGAAAGTAAGACCCAGTGTAAAACCTATGTGTGAAAAATGCAAAATAATCAAGCGTAAGGGTAAAGTAATGGTTATCTGTGAAAACCCCAAGCACAAGCAGAAGCAGGGCTAAAAGCTGTGATTTTTCCGGGATAAGCGGCTGACGCGAAAAACGCGTAACTTTCCCGGTGTGGCTATAGATTTTATAACACAAAAAAACAGGAGGTGCGAAAGAAGCATGGCCAGAATTTCAGGCGTAGACTTACCAAGAGAAAAAAGAGTTGAGGTTGGCTTGACATACGTATACGGTATCGGTCTTGCAAGCTCAAAGAAAATTCTTGCTGAAGCCGGTATCAATCCTGACACAAGAGTTAAAGACTTGACAGAGGATGAAGTATCTAAGCTCAGAGAAATCATCGACAGAGATTATGTTGTTGAAGGCGATTTAAGAAGAAATGTCGCTCTTGACATAAAAAGACTTATGGAAATTGGCTGCTACCGTGGCGTAAGACACAGAAAAGGTCTTCCCGTTAGAGGTCAGAAAACCAAAACAAACGCAAGGACCAGAAAAGGCCCGAAACGTACAATCGCTAACAAAAAGAAATAATAAAATAATAGTTTTATTATCTGTCGAAAGGAGGAACTATCTAAAATGGCAAAAGTTGCTAAGAGAACTACTCGTAGAAAAGTTAAAAAGAATATTGAACGTGGCGCAGTACACATTCAGTCAACTTTTAACAATACAATCGTAACAATTACAGACGTTGCCGGTAACGCATTAAGCTGGGCAAGCGCAGGTGGCTTAGGTTTCCGTGGCTCAAGAAAGAGCACACCCTTTGCAGCACAGATGGCAGCTGAAACAGCAGCTAAGGCAGCTATGGAGCATGGTTTAAAAACAGTTGAGGTATTTGTAAAAGGCCCCGGTTCAGGTCGTGAAGCAGCAATTCGTGCACTTCAGGCTGCAGGTCTTGAGGTTACAATGATTAAAGACGTAACTCCTATTCCTCACAACGGTTGCAGACCGCCCAAAAGAAGAAGAGTTTGATTTAGAATTTTTGAAGTTAGGAGGAGAAATAAATGGCTAGAAATATGCAGCCTATACTTAAAAGATGCAGAACTTTAGGTATTGAGCCTTCTGTTATGGGTATCAACAAAAAATCCAACAGAAATCCTAAGCCTATGAGAAGAAAGCAGAGCGAATACGGACGCCAGCTTACTGAAAAGCAGAAAGTTAAGTTCATATACGGTATGCTCGAAAAGCAGTTTAGAAGATATTACGAAATCGCAATTAAAATGCCGGGTGTTGCCGGTGAAAATCTTCTTTCAATATTAGAATCAAGACTTGACAACGTTGTGTTCAGACTTGGTCTTGCAAACACAAGAAGAGAATCAAGACAGATGGTTAACCATGGTCACGTTCTCGTAAACGGAAAAAGACTTGATATCCCTTCATACCGCGTTAAAATCGGTGATGTTATCACACTTAAAGAACGTACAGTAAATTCTGAAAGAATGAAAGATATCGTAGAAGCTAATTCTACAAGAACCGTTCCGAAGTGGTTAGATATGGACAAGAAAACTCTCACAGGTAAAGTTATTGCTTTTGCTCAGAGAGACGATATCGATTTTGAAGTCGAAGAACATCTTATTGTCGAATTGTACTCGAAATAATATTTATTTCGTATTACGCAGCTTTACAATCAAGATTACCCTCGGCGAGTATACGCAAGTATACGCAGTATAACGCATTATTGGTTTGCGTAAAAATTAACCGAAATTTATGAGGGAGGTTAACTATGTTAGAAATAGAAAAACCAAAAGTAGAGTGTGTAGAAATCAGTGAAAACGGCACATACGGCAAGTTCATTGCAGAGCCCTTAGAACGCGGCTACGGCACAACACTTGGAAACTCATTAAGAAGAATGCTTTTATCTTCACTTCCCGGTGCTGCTGCTACATCTGTTAAAATTGACGGCGTGCTTCACGAGTTTTCGACAATACCGGGCGTTAAAGAAGATGTTACAGAAATCATTCTTAACATCAAACAGATTGCTGTTAAACTCCATTGCGATACACCTAAGGTTGTTTATATCGAAGCTGAAGGCGAAGGCGTTATCCACGCAGGCGACATTAAGCTGGATTCTGATATTGAAATCTTCAATCCCGACCTTAAAATCGCAACCCTAAATAAAGATGCTAAACTCTATATGGAGATTACATTCTCAAAGGGCAGAGGTTACGTTTCAGCAGAAAGAAACAAACAGCTCAATCAGAACATTATCGGTGTTATTCCCGTAGACTCTATTTACACACCCGTACACAGAGTTAACTATTCAGTTGAAAACACCCGTGTCGGAAATATTACCGACTACGACAAGCTTACACTTGAAGTTTGGACAGACGGTTCTATAACCCCTGACGAATCAGTAAGCCTTGCCGCTAAAATTATAAACGAGCATTTAATGCAGTTTATCGACCTTTCTGAAGAAGCAAAGAATGCCGACATCTTAATTGAAAAAGAAGTTGGCCAGAAAGAAAAAGTGCTTGAAATGACAATCGAGGAGTTAGACCTTTCAGTTCGTTCCTACAACTGCTTGAAGCGTGCAGGAATTAACACAGTTGAAGATTTAACAAACAGAACAGAAGACGATATGGTTAAAGTTCGTAACCTCGGAAGAAAGTCATTAGAAGAAGTTATCGGAAAACTCAGCGCACTTGGTCAGTCATTTGCTAAAAGAGAGGACTAATGCAAAATACAATTAATCAAGGAGGTAGTTACAGATGCCGGGAACAAGAAAATTAGGTCGTCCGACCGATCAGCGTATCGCTATGTTCAGAAGCCAGGTTACAGCGCTTTTGGCAAACGGCAAACTCGTTACAACTTTACCTAAAGCTAAAGAGTTAAGATGCATCGCTGATAAAATGGTTACACTTGGCAAGAGAAACACCTTACATTCAAGAAGACAGGCATTGTCTTATATTACGGATAAAGAGGTTGTTTATAAACTGTTCGAAGAAATCGCTCCTAAATATGCAGACCGTAACGGTGGCTACACAAGAGTATTAAAAATGGGCCCCAGACGCGGTGATAATGCTGAAATGGCTATTATCGAGTTGGTTTAATCGAATAACATTTTTGTATACAAAAATTATATAGCGAAAGCTTTATTAAACAAGAAAGTGTCAGGATTTTCCCGACACTTTCTTGTTTTTTAGACAAAAATGTTGAAATTTTTATGTATATATGTTATACTTTTACCTGTGAAAATTTAAATTAGGGAGAAGTTGAGAATTATGAGCGAAAAAAGAGGCAACTTTACAGGAAAAATTGGCTTCGTGCTAGCAGCAGCAGGCTCAGCCGTAGGATTAGGTAATATTTGGAGATTTCCGTACTTAGCTGCAAAATACGGCGGTGGAATATTCCTTTTGGTTTATATTATTTTAGCAGTAACATTCGGTTTTGCCCTTATGGTAGGCGAAATCGCAATCGGAAGAAAAACAGGACTTAGTGCAATTGGAGCATTTAAAGCTTTAAATAAGAAATACTCATTCATTGGCTGGCTGGGTGCAATAATTCCTGCCATAATCCTTCCGTATTATTCAGTTATCGGCAGTTGGGTTATAAAATATCTTGGTGCTTTTGTAAGCGGTAATGCACATAATACGGCAGGTGATGCCTTTTTCGGCTCATTTATTTCTCAGCCTGTAGAGCCTGTTATATGGTTTGCAATTTTCCTTGGAATAACTGCAATCGTTGTTTTATTCGGCGTTGAAAAGGGCATTGAAAAGGTTAGTAAATTTATGATGCCTGTTTTGGTTGTGCTCTCAATATTTATTGCAATTTACTCAATGTGTATGCCGGGCGCTATTGACGGTGTTTTATATTACATATTACCCGACTTTTCAAAATTCTCGGTAACAACAGTTTTAGCCGCAATGGGTCAGCTTTTCTACTCAATGTCACTTGCAATGGGTATTATGATAACCTACGGCTCATATATGAAAAAAGATGTTAATCTTGAATCATCAGTAAGTCAGATAGAAATCTTTGATACAGGTATAGCGTTTTTAGCAGGTCTTATGATTATTCCTGCAGTATTTGTTTTCTCAGGCGGAACACCCGAGGCGTTAGGCGCAGGCCCCAGCCTTATGTTTGTAACACTTCCCAAGGTTTTTGAAACTATGGCAGGCGGAACATATATAGGAATACTGTTTTTTGTATTAGTTCTTTTGGCGGCGCTCACATCGTCAATTTCACTTATGGAAACAGTAGTTTCAATAGTATGCGACAAAACTAAGATTTCAAGAAAATTATCCTGCGGTATAGTTTTCCTCGGTGCTTTATTAATCGGTCTTCCTTCTTGCTTAGGATATGGCATTTGGGGTAACGTTAAAATCCTTGGAATGCAGTTCTTAGATTTCTTTGATTTTATCAGTAACAGCGTTTTAATGCCCATAACCGCGCTCTTAACATCAATCTTTATCGGATATGTTATAAAGCCTCAGGCAATAATAGAAGAAGTTGAGCTTTCGGGAAAATTTAAAAGAAAAGCACTCTTTACATTTGTTATTAAATATTTAGCCCCTATTTGCATTGTTCTGATTTTGGTTTCATCAGTCTTGAGCGCATTTGGTCTTTTCAGTATTTAAAAATTTTAAGAAATTTTATCTAAGCTATTGCAGAGGGTAAAAAAATGTGCTAAAATATTTTCTGTAAAAAGTAACGCTAATTGATAAATGGAGGCAAAAAAATGGAAAAGAAACTTGTTTACACAGGAAAAACAAAAGACGTGTTCGCACTCGACAACGGCAACTATCTTTTAAAATTTAAAGATGATTGCACAGGTAAAGACGGCGTGTTCGACCCCGGCGAAAACTCAGTTGGTTTAACAATTGACGGCGTTGGCGACGTTAACCTTCGTATGTCTATTTACTTCTTTGAAAAAATCAATGCGGCAGGCATTAAAACACATTATGTAAATGCAGATTTAGCTGATACAACAATGGAAGTTTTACCTGCTAAAGTATTTGGCGATGG
>JAZNWB010000027.1:0-3767 GCA_045593125.1 Congzhengia sp.
AGGAAGGTTTGGAACGAACAGGCGGATATTGTCCCTGCAAGTTAGAGCGAACAGAGGAAAACAGGTGCATGTGCGAAGAATTTAAAGCACAGATTAAAGACCCTGAATTTGAAGGATATTGTCACTGTATGCTCTATTACAAGAGTAAATAAGAAACGTGTCAGAATTAACTCTGACACGTTTCTTATTTCTCTTTATTGCATTCCATTGTGCAGGAATTGCTATAAGGGCATCCTATACATTTTTTGCCCTTTTTTTTAGCTCCATAAACATATAAAGCCGCAAATCCTACTATTGCAACTATTACTGCAATCAAAATTATATTCTCCACCAAATCACCTTATTTTTCCAAGGATATTCCCGCTGATTTTTTCACTGTTTTATCTGCTTTTCTACACAGGCATATTAAAATTCCAACAAAAACTGCTACTGCAATACCACCGCCGATAGCTGCACCTAATGCTAACTGTCCGCCCGTTATAATTGTACCAATTGTGTATACCAAATAACCCACAGTATAGCCTACACCTAACTGTAAACCAATACCACTCCAAAGCCATTTTGCACTCTTCATCTCTGAGTTCATAGCACCAATTGCCGCAAAGCAAGGAGGTGTAAAAAGATTAAACATAAGATAAGATAATGCCGCTACTGCCGTGAGTTCGGGGGCTGCACCCGGAAGTTCTTTAGTTACATCAGTCAATGAAAAGCATACAGCAATTGTTGCAACAACATTTTCCTTAGCTATAAAACCTGTAACTGCCGCAGCCGCAAACTGCCATGCATGATACCCAATAACAGGAATAAGCAAATATGCAAAAGGCTGTGCCAGAGATTTTAGTATTGATGTTTGTGCAGATTCTGCAACAGTAAAACTCCAGTCAAAGGTCTGCATAATCTGAACAACCGTATTGCAAAGCAGAATAATTGTAGCAGCCTTGACAATATATGCCCAACCACGTGAGCACATTGATTTTACCGCACGCCAGAGGCTTGGTATTTTATACTCGGGCAATTCCATAATAAAGTAAGACTTTTTCTTACTGTTGCCTGTAATCCTATTTACTAATAGTGCTCCTATAAATATTATCACAATTCCTGCAAAATACATTAAAGGTCCAACCCACGTAGCATTTTTAAAAAATGCCCCTGCAAAAAGAGCAATAACAGGCAGCTTTGCCCCGCAGGGCATGAAAGGTGCCAACATAGCCGTTGCTCTGCGTTCACGCTCATTTCTGATTGTACGACAAGCCATAACACCAGGGATTGCACAACCTGTACCAATAACGAAAGGAATTACTGATTTTCCCGATAACCCTACTTTTTTAAATATGGGGTCTAATACAACTGAGACACGTGCCATATAACCACAATCTTCCAATAATGCAATCAAAAAATACATTACCATAACTAAAGGTAAAAAACCAATAACTGCAATCACACCGCCGATAACACCATCGACTAAAAGGGCTGAAAGTAAGGGATTAGCATTTTCAAAAAACTGTGCTATCCATTCCTGACCGCTTTCTAATAAACCCACAAGCCAGTCTGCAATCCAAACGCCAGGACCTGCCTGTGAAATCCAGAACACAAGGTACATAACAACCGCAAATATGGGAATACCCACCAGCTTATTTGTTATAACTGCGTCAATCTTATCCTGTGAGTTTTTGTCTTTTGTGAGAACTTTTCTTGTTTCGACAGCCTTAACTATACCATTTACAAAGCTGAAACGTTTTCTGTCGGCATCCATTACCGCAGCTTTGCTTGTAAGGTCAACATCTCCCTGTTTGTAAGGAGCAACCTGTCCCTTACCGATGGCCGCAACCGCAGCCTCAACTACTTCTTTCATACCTTCTGCCGAAGTAGATACTGTTTCTACAACAGTGCAACCAAGAAGCTTTTCTAAAGCCTTTGTATCAATAACAGTTTCCTTTTTCTCGTTGATATCTGTCTTGTTTAAAGCTACTATAACAGGTATACCTAACTCTAAAAGCTGAGTTGTAAAGAACAAGCTACGGCTTAAATTAGTAGCATCCACGATGTTAATAATAGCATCTGGGTTTTCGTTTTTTACATACTGACTTGTGATACTCTCCTCCGATGTGAATGGCGACATAGAGTACGCACCGGGTAAGTCAACCGCTATTAACTCTTCTCCTGAATACAAACTCTTCTTTATAGGGCTTTCTTTTTTATCTACCGTAACACCCGCCCAGTTGCCGACTTTTTCATTTTTGCCGGTTAAAGCGTTATACATCGTGGTTTTACCACTGTTAGGATTGCCTGCTAATGCAATTCTCATTTTAAAATTCCTCCTGATGATATGTAAATTGTTTTATATATTACCTAGTTAGTGTTACCTAACTCGTCTCCAAAAAAAAGTAATCAGCTTAGCTGATTTTCTTTTTTAAACGATAATTGCTTCTGCTAATTGATTGTCAATGTTGTATCTTCCGTCTTTAATCGAAACTACACAGCCACCTCTTGAGTGCGATATAACTGTAATAGGTTCTCCGCTGTAGCATCCTAAAGAAAACAAAAAGGCATCTAACTCCTCATCGTCTGTATCAATTTGTTTGATAATATATTCTATTCCTTCTTTTGCTTCTTTTAAATTCATAATAATCGCCTGATTTCAATTAAACTTCAGTTAGTCTTTGCTAACTTCATAGTTAGTCTAACATAACCGGAAACATTTGTCAATAGTTTTTAAAAAAAATTGTTTGTTGATTTATTCCTGTCTTTGTGGTATATTAAAATTAGATTATTGTGCGATTTGGGAGGCGATATCATGACCCAATTTGATATTACAGGTATGAGTTGTGCAGCCTGCTCTGCCCGTGTGGAAAAAGCAGTGTCGGACGTTGATGGCGTTACGTCATGTTCTGTCAATCTACTTACCAATTCAATGAACGTAGAAGGTACAGCCACAAACGGCGAAATCATAAAAGCAGTAGAGTCGGCAGGCTATGGTGCAAATCTTAAAGGCTCACAAAAAGAAGAAGAAAACTTTTTAGAAGATAAGGAAACTCCATATCTGAAAAAGCGTTTTGTTGCATCAATAATTTTTCTCGCTATTTTAATGTATGTTTCTATGGGACACGTTATGTGGGGATTTCCTGTGCCTGATTTTTTTGAGGGAAATTACATCGGTATAGGAATATTAGAGCTTTTACTTACATTAATTGTCATGTTTATAAATAAAAGATTTTTCATCAGCGGCACAAGAGGTCTCATTAACCGTGCCCCCAATATGGATACATTAGTATCATTAGGTTCAGGAGCTGCGTTTATTTACAGTACCTATGCTCTCTTTGCTATGACAGGCAAGGGTGCTGATCCCCATCACTATCTGCACGAATTCTATTTTGAATCTGCGGCTATGATATTAGCATTGATTACAGTGGGAAAAATGCTTGAAGCACATTCAAAGGGCAAAACCACAAATGCCTTAAAGAGTCTGATGAAATTAGCACCTAAAACCGCTATTGTTGAAGTGGGTGGTGCAGAAAAAGAAATTCCCGCCAAGGATATTAAAAAGGGAGATATATTTATTGTAAAATCAGGTATGAGTTTTCCTGCTGACGGTATTGTCGTATCAGGACACTGTGCCGTTGATGAATCCGCCATCACTGGCGAAAGTATACCTGTGGATAAGGAAATGGGCGACAGGATAACAAGTGCTACTATTAACAAATCAGGATATGTTCGTTGCCGTGCAGAAAAAGTTGGTGCAGATACTACTCTTTCACAGATTATAAAAC
>JAZNWB010000028.1:0-11652 GCA_045593125.1 Congzhengia sp.
GGGAACAGTTATTCCATTTTGTTTTCCTAAATCAATACACTTTAGCATCCACGCCATATTTCGGGCTAAAGTTCTCATTGTCTGCATACCTTCTTCGTCGCGAGCAGCTTCTTCTGCACCTATGCCGTGTACGCTGTTCCAGTATTGTGAGGGAACAATGGGCATACCTGAGATGGGATAGTATTTATTAATCTGGTCAAAGGCTGCTGATGCTCCTCCTCGTCTGCAGCAGACAACTGTTGCTGCGGGTTTGCCCATAAATACTGACGTTTTTCCGTAGAAGACTCTGTCCATAAATGAGGTAAGTGAGCCTGAGGCTGATGCATAATGAACGGGTGTGCCGAAAATAAAACCGTCGGCATACTTAGCTTTTTCCAAAAATTCGTTTACAATATCATTAATTACGCATTTACCTGTTTCTTTGCAAGCACCACAACCGAGGCAACCTGAAATGGGTTTTACGCCAAGCCAGAAAATTTCTGTTTCAATGCCGTTTTCATTTAAAGTGTTTGCTACCTCGGATAATGCCCTGTAGGTTGTGCTTTTTTTGTGGGGACTTCCGTTAACAAGTATAACTTTCATTTTAAATTCTCCTTAAAAATAGTGATATACATAGCATTTGAGCATGCCGTTGTAGAGCTTTCTTCTTTTGTCTGCTTCCTTGCCGTAATATTTTTCAAACTCCTCGTGTGAGGTAAGTATGAGCTTTTTGGCATCACTGAATTGAGCAAATTTTCTGCCCATAGTCCTATACAATGCCTGACAGGAATTCTTGTCCATAAGTCGCTCGCCATATGGTGGGTTGCAACATATTACCCCTTTTTCACGAAATGGTGTGATATCAGCAACATCTTTTAATTCGAAGTGAATTTTATCTGCAACACCGGCATTAATTGCGTTTTGCTTTGCAATCTTTATAGCCTCAGGGTCAATGTCTGATGCAAAAATTTGAGTTTCGCGGTCGTGTACTTCATTTTCTCTTGCCTCGCATCGGATATCTTTCCATATTTCCCGAGGAATGAGATTTCTCCAGGTTTCTGCCACAAATCTTCTCTTTAAGCCGGGAGCACGATTAGTGGCAAACATAGCCGCTTCAATAGGGATAGTGCCGCTACCGCAGAATGGGTCACAAAACGGCCTGTCGCCTTTCCAGAAGCTTAAAGAAATCATAGAAAATGCTAAGGTTTCACGCATAGGAGCAATAACACTTTCCACACGATAACCTCGCTTATAAAGACTGGGACCTGACGTATCAAGATAAATTGTTGCTATATCCTTCATAATTGCAAAACGAACGGGATAAAGTCCGCCTGACTCTTCTAGTCTGCCTGTTACACCGTACTTTTGAGAGAGTCGTTCAACAATGGCTTTCTTTACAATAGACTGGCAGTCAGGTACGCTGTGTAATGTGCTTTTTAAGGCATAACCTGTTACAGGGAACTGGGCATCAGCCGGTAACAACTCTTCCCAATGTATGGCCCTTACACCTTCGAACAATGCGTCAAATGTGGGAGCCTTGAAGGATGCCAGCTTAATCATAACTCGCTCTGCTGCACGAAGATTTACATTTAAAACCGCAATTGCCTCCTCGTCGCCCACAAAAGAAACGCTTCCGTTATCAACCTTTGAAATTTCATATCCCAGCTCTTTTACCTCAAATGCAACTACCTGTTCAGTGCCCAAAAGTGTAGGGATAGTAAGATTAAATTTACTCATAAAATCACCTTTAGTTAATCTTATCACGAATGTCAAACTTTTACAACCCTTAAAATTTGTTGACAAAAAAAATTAATATGGTACAATCTAAGTAGGAGGGATTGTTGTGTTGAAGTTGTATCATTGTGACATTTCAAAAATGTCAGATGAGGATTTTTTGAAAGCTTATATAAAGTCTGACGAAAGCCGAAAAGCAAAAGCGGACAAGCTCCGAAAAAAACCTGCAAAGAAGCTTTCCATTGCGGCAGGAGAACTGGTGAGAAATGCTATATCAGAGGAATTTAATATAGCCGAGGATGACATACGTTTCCGTGTCGGAAAAAATGGAAAACCCTACATAGAAAATTTAGATGTACATTTTTCAATCAGCCATTCTAAAAACATTGCGGTATGCGCAATTTCTGACAAGCCTGTAGGCATAGACATTGAGTATATAAGAGATGTAAATTTAAATGTGGCCAAAAGGCAGTTCGCTCCTGATGAGCTTAAATACGTTTTTGAAAAATGGGACTTGTCCAAAAAGCGTTTCTTTGAGATATGGACCCGTAAGGAAGCTTATGTGAAGCTTTTAGGTAAAGGCATTTCGTATTTTCCAAATTTTTCAGTAATGGGAAACAATAAAATAGAAACTCATATAAGAAACAGATATATAGTATCAGTGGCAAAATAACCTGCTGCAAGGAATGCAGCAGGTTATTTTTATAGGATTTAGTCGCAGCAACAACCCTTGTTGCGTTTTTCGTCACAGACTTCTTTTTCGGGAGGGAAAAATTCGTCAAAGGGGAAACAAATCTTTTCAAACAAATCACAGGGATTGTTGTCATAAGATGTGTCGCACTCTTTTTGAGGAACACAGAAGTCGTATGCAGGAATTAGGAGCTGAACGGAACGCTCAAGCTTCACAATGGAGAAAAGACCAATTGAAACGTAGAGCTGTTTTCTGCCTGCATCTGCACACAGAGCGTCGTCAAACACGTCATTTACCCCATCAGGTACACCTGATAAATCAAAACCGCCACAGGGACACTCACAATCACAATCACAGATTTCCTTAGTGTTTACGGCAAGAATTAGGGGGTCAACAACTTCAACGATAGCCTTTGGCAGATTGGTTTTTTGCCAACTTGTTTGATTGAAGCAGCCTGATTCAGGTGTGTATTGTGATGTGAAAATTTTAGCAGAGCCCTCAGAGCCAAAGAGAACAACCTTTTTAGAAAATACTGCAAGACCTTCTACGCACACAGGCTTGCCGTGACCGAGGCACACTTCAAGGGTGATTTTAAAGTAGAATGTGGTGTCTACTGTGTAGTAGCCACAGTTAAAGGGGATAGGTTCAACATCAGGGTAAGCCCAGATAACTTCTGCTTTTTTTGATTTTATCGTGATAGCCCTGTCAATAAGCTCCTGGTCTGCTGCACTAAAATACACTCTTGCATCTTCAATACAGTCTTTGTCTTTGCAGGAGTCATAGACCTTGTCGGTATGTACACAAACTGAATTTTTAATATCTTCACATGGTGAAGAGGGAGAAGGATAGCGTCTGTCTGCCATAATAAACCTCCATGAATTTTTTGAGTTTTTTACCTCTATAACATAATATGTATCAGTACATATAATGTTACACAAAACAAAAAGTGGATTTTTTTCCTATTTTGACAAAAAAGTGTTGACCTTGGGGGGCGATTTAATATATAATAATAACGTATATTATTAAAGGGGGGCGATGTTTTGATTAACGTTGCAATATTAGGATATGGCACAGTTGGCTCAGGTGTGTATGAAATTTTAAAAAAGAATCCTGACGCTATCTCCAAAAAAGCAGGCGATACATTAAATGTTAAATATATATTGGATATAAGGGACTTTGATGACCATCCTGAAAAAGAAATCTTTACAAAAGATTATAACGATATTTTACAGGATGATGATGTAAGTATTGTTGTTGAGGTTATGGGAGGTTTATCCCCTGCCTATGATTTTACAAAATCAGCACTTTTGGCTGGTAAAACAGTAGTAACATCAAATAAAGAGCTTGTTGCCACCCACGGGACAGAGTTGATTGCTATTGCCAAGGAAAAAAGTGTAAATTACTTCTTTGAAGCATCAGTAGGTGGAGGTATTCCGATTATTCGTCCCATCAACCAGTGTTTAGCTGCAAATACCATAAATAAAGTTTATGGCATTTTAAATGGTACAACAAACTTTATTCTTACAAAGATGTTTGCCGAGGGCACATCATTTGAAAGTGCTTTGACTGAGGCTCAGGAATTAGGATATGCAGAACGTAACCCCTCTGCTGATGTAGACGGGCATGACGCCTGCAGAAAGACAGCTATTCTTTCTTCTTTAGCTACAGGCAAATTTGTTGATTATAATGATATTCCCACAGAGGGTATCAGAAATATTTCTACAACAGACGTTCAGTTTGCAAACGAGTTAGGTTATGTTATAAAGTTAATCGGTGCGGCTGAAATTGACGAAACAGGCAAAGTATCTGCTATTGTTGCACCAAGACTTGTTTCCAAAGAAAGCCAGTTATCAAGTGTAAATGGTGTATTCAATGCCATTATGTTAGTAGGCGACTCATTGGGAGAAGCAATGTTCTACGGACGTGGTGCGGGAAAACTACCTACTGCCAGTGCGGTAGTTGCTGATGTTATCGATGGTGCTAAACATTTAAATACAAATAAGTGGATTATATGGGACAAGCCTGAAGAAAGTTTCATGGCAGACCCGATGGATGCTACATATAAATATTTTGTGCGTACAGCAGATAAAAGCTTAATTGAAGATCTCGGTGGCACTAAAATAGGTGCAACAGATACAGAAGTTGTATTTGTTACAGATGAAATGAAGGAAAAAGACTTCTTGTCAAAAGCCAAAGAAAGATGCTCTTTCATCCGCATACTTGCATAGAGGAAGGTAAAGACTATGGCTAAGATAAAAGTGAGAGTTCCGGGCAGCTCTGCAAATATGGGTCCCGGGTTTGACTCTTTAGGCTTGGCACTTTCAATATACAACTATATAGAAGTGGAAGAAACAGATAAGGGACTCACAATTGTTATTTCCGATGCAGAAACAAAGGAGTTTTTGCCCACTGATGAAAAGAATCTCGTTTACAAATCCATGAAGTACCTGTTTGAAAAGGCAGGCTATACACCAAAAGGCCTAAAGCTTACATTAACAAGCGAAGTTCCTGTAACCCGTGGCTTGGGTTCAAGTTCTGCCTGTATTATAGGCGGACTTGTTGCGGCAAATGAATTGTCAGGTAGGAAATTTTCTCCCAGAGAGATTATGGCAATGGCAACAAAAATCGAGGGCCATTCTGACAATGTATGTGCAGCATACCTTGGAGGATTTACTGTTTCTGTTTTTGACAAGGATGAAGTATTTTATTATTCGCACAAGATAAACGGCGATTTAAAATGTCTTGTTTTAATTCCTGATTATGCCGTAACTACCCAGAAGGCGAGGAATACACTCCCTGGGTACTATCCCAAGCGTGATGTGGCATTTAATATTTCTCATGCAGCATTATTAGTGGCTTCTATAGTATCAGGAAATTACGACAATCTCCTATGTGCAATTGATGACAGAGTTCATGAACCGTACAGAAAGGTTTTTATCGACGGCTATCAAAAGCTTTATAATAAGCTCAAAACCTATGGGGCGTTAGGAACCTTTATCAGTGGTTCAGGTCCTACACTTGCTTCTATTATCGAGGCAGATGATGCAGAGAGCTTTTTAGAAGATATAAAAGAATACACAGACAAAGCGTTCCCCACGTGGAGCGTAAAACTTTTAGACATTGACAATGAAGGTGCTAAGATTATTGAATAATCGGCACTAAGGAGGTATATACAAGTGGGTTTAGTAGTACAGAAATTCGGTGGCTCTTCTGTAAAAGATGCAGAGTGCTTAAGACGTGTTGCAGGTATTATAACAAACACCTACAAAGCAGGCAACAATGTTATAGTAGTTGTTAGTGCACAGGGCGACACAACCGATGATTTAATTGAAAAAGCAAAGGAAATAAGCAGTAATCCTTCTAAGAGAGAAATGGATATGCTACTCACCACAGGTGAGCAGATTTCAGCATCACTTTTGGCTATGACAATAGCAGAGATGGGTTATCCTGCAATTTCTTTAACAGGCTGGCAGGCAGGTATGATAACAAACTCTACCTACTCAAACAGCAGAATCAAAAAGATTAATCCTGAAAGAATCAACGCAGAACTTGACAAGAAAAACATTGTAATTGTTACAGGTTTCCAGGGTATCAACAAATATGACGATATGACGACTTTAGGCCGTGGTGGTTCAGATACATCAGCGGTGGCATTGGCGGCTGCGTGTCATGCAGATTTGTGTGAGATTTATACAGACGTTGACGGTGTATACACAACAGACCCAAGAATTGCGCCGAATGCAAAAAAACTTGACGAGATTTCTTATGATGAAATGTTGGAGCTTGCAAGCTTAGGAGCAAACGTATTGCACAACCGTTCAGTAGAATTAGCTAAAAAATATAACGTAAACCTTTGTGTTCGTTCAAGCATTACAGGTGCTGAGGGCACAATTGTTAAGGAGGTAACAACTGTGGAATCAATGATGGTAAGAGGTATAGCAAAGGACAACGACGTGGCAAGAATTTCAATTTGTCACATTGAAGATACACCCGGTAAGGCATTCAGAATCTTCTCACTTCTGGCAAAGCATAATATCAACGTAGATATTATCCTGCAGTCAATCGGCAGAGAAAACACAAAGGACATCAGCTTTACCGTATCAGAAGGAAAATTACAGGAAGCACTTGATATCATAGAGAAGAACAAGGATATTATCGGATACGGCGATTTAAGCTATACAACAGAAGTATCAAAGGTTTCTATCGTTGGTGCAGGTATGGTTACAAATCCCGGTGTTGCAGCTAAAATGTTTGAAGCTTTATATGATGCAAGCATCAATATTCATATGATTGCTACATCAGAAATCAAGGTTTCAGTTCTTATCGACCAGGGACTTGAAAATCTTGCGGTTCGCGCTATTCAGGATAAGTTTGAATTAGTATAAGTCGGCTGGCAAAAATAGTCCAGACCATCAAAATCAAGAGGTATTATTAAATGAAAGCACACGGCAATGTCGTGTGCTTTTTGAATTAATGATTTTGATTACACACGAACGTCACCTCTCAGTGTACTCATGTACACCTTCGGGTATCCCTTCGGTTCCGTTCGTGTATTCTGAACAATTTTTCCCCAGCCTTATTGCGACATGAAATACAGTAATTAAAAAAGCAGTGGTTTTACCACTCCTTTTTCCGACCTTTATGATTTACTCTGTAATACCAAAGCTTATTCCCAAAGCTTCGTCAACTGAAGCTAATTGCTCGTCGTCGAGTCTGCCTATTTTTTCACGCAAACGCTTTTTGTCGATGGTACGGACCTGCTCTAATAAAATAACAGAATCCTTTAAGAGTCCCACCTCGTGAGCGTTTATTTCAATATGAGTAGGCAGCTTAGCTTTGTTAATCTGCGAGGTGATGGCGGCAATGATAACGGTGGGGGAAAACTTGTTTCCCACGTCATTCTGTACGACCAACACAGGTCGTGTACCGCCCTGCTCGGAGCCTATTACAGGACTTAAATCAGCGTAAAAAATATCTCCTCTTTTTACAACCACATTTATTCACACTCCGCAAGTTTTTCCTCATAAGAAGAGAATGCCTCTTCCTCTGCTGCAAAAAACGTTTCGGCAAGGTTAAGATTTAACTCTGCCATTTCCTGATAACCCTTCTTCATTTTTTCGGAATTAGTCCGCTTTTTCTTTTCATGCAGATATAGTTTCATAGCCTCACGCACAAATTCGCTGCGGTTTACCTTATCTCCTTTTGCAGCTTTGTCTACTGCCTGCAGGAGGGAATCGGGAACAGTTATCAGAACTTTTTTTAGTTGAGACAAATCGTTGCGCCCCCAATCGTTTTTGTTCTGCTGAGGGTAAATACCCTTGCGAGAGAATTTTAATGTCTTAGGCTTTCGCCACAATAATAATTATACATTAGTTTTCGTCGATGGTCAACGAACAAATATTAACAATTATAAATAGGTAAGTACGTCTATAATTTCTTTGTCTTTTATAAAAACTCTGGGGGTTCTGTTTCCTGTCAGGGATAAAATTTCGTGGGGCACAGTACCTGCATTTTTTGCCAATGTTTCTACTGTGGGTGAATTATCTCCTCCGTTTCCAAATACTATAACTTCGTCGCCGACATTTATATTATTGACAGAGGAAACGTCTATCATACATTGGTCCATACAAATTCTACCCACAACAGGAACCTTTACACCTGCTACTGTCATAACTGCAGTTCCTGAAAGGCATCTTAGATATCCGTCTGCATAGCCGATAGGAACTGTTGCAAGCTTTGATTTTTTTGTTGTTTTGTACGTTGCACCATAGCTTACAGGAGTGTTTTCAGGAATTTCTTCTATTCGTGTAATTCGTGCCTTTACTGTCATTGCAGGTATGAGATTGAGTTTCTCTCGGTTTATGTTTTCATCAGGATAAAGACCATAAATTATAATACCAGGACGTACCATATCCATATGGTATTCAGGATACTCTATAGTACCTGCACTGTTACAGATGTGTTTATACAAAAACGTGATGTTTTCTTTTTCTAAAGTATTTTTTACATATATAAATTTTTCAAATTGCGAATCTGTCATTGCACGGTCCCGTTCATCTGCACAGGACAGATGTGAGAAAAGTCCTTCAAGACAAATATTGGGAAGAGAGCAAATCTCCTTAATTTTTTGTATGCCCTGTTCGTCGCATGAAAAACCTAACCGCGACATACCTGTATCTAATTTTATGTGAAACTTTGCCAGCTTATTCTGCTGAATTGCAGCCTTTGACATTGTGCGTGCCAAAATTTCATCTGTGATGGTAGCAGAAATATTATATCTGACCATATCTGCAGCCAAAGAGGTATGTACGCTTCCCAATACTAAAATTGGCTGCATAAAGCCTGAAAGACGTAGTTGTTTTGCTTCTTCAAAAGTGGCAACACCTAAAATGTCTGCACCATTTTCGGTCATTGTTTTTGCTGTTTCAAAGAAACCGTGTCCGTAGGCGTTAGCTTTAACGACGCACAAAATTTTTGTGGCATCTCCTACCAGATTTTTTATGCTTTTTACGTTGTGTGCGATGGCATCTAAATCAATTTCTGCCCAGGCACGTGATTTGTAATTGTCCATAGTACATCTCCTGATTAGTCAAGTGAAAACACTGACTCGTCTATTTTATCATTGAATATAAAGTTTTCGTATTTTCCTTTTGCTACCGCTTTGCCTTCGCGGTTATATATAGTTGCAGCATCGGGCATAAGAGTCTTATTGTCAAATGTGAGAACTATACGGGAAAGATTAAGGTCAGGATTTTCGACACTTACCTCCATAACTGTTTTGTCGCTTTTAGAAAGTGCCTTATCAACTGTAAGAGAAGTATCTTCTGAAGAAAAATACATCCTTAAAAAAGTGTTTACAAAAAGCAGACCTAAATAATCCTCGCAGGGAACTGTCATTGAATACTCTGAACCCTCTGCTGCCACCTTTGTAGTGCCGTTGTTTACCACAGTAGTAACACTGAATGTGCCTTTATCGTCTGTAACTCTTGCATAGAATCTATCAGGGTCTTTTGTTTTCTGACTCAGAAAGTAACGGTTTTCGGTTTTGTTTGAAAAAACCGTCAGGTCGAGGTCTGCCGTGTAGCTCTCCATTTTGTTGTATTTTTTGTGAATTTTTTCATAAATGTCCATATCACTGTCGGAAAAACCATTGCAAGCTGTTACCGACAGGCTAATCATTAGTGTAAGAAAAATCAGTGTTAATTTCTTACACATTAAATTTTACAACTCCTTTATATGAGGCGTAATGTCACAGGGAGACATAAACGCTTTTGGTACAGAGTTTAAAATATCTAAAGAGGTCATTCCTGCTTCTCCCAGACTTTCTTTCGCATTTGAGCCTGCTGCAGCATGAGCATAAACTCCTGCACAGGCGGCATCAAATGTATTTAACCCTTGAGCGAGTATAGACGTAATGATGCCTGCCAATACATCACCTGAACCTGCGGTAGCCATTCCGGAATTGGGTGCATGGCACACGGCAAGCTTTTTTGATTTGTCACAAATTAATGTGATTGCGTCTTTTAAAACAACGCACACACCATACTGGGTGCAAAAATCCATGATATGCTTTATGGGATTTTTCTTTATTTCGGCGATGCTTACACCGCAGAGCCTTGAAAACTCTGCCACATGAGGTGTAAGCACTACGTTTTTATCTTTTATTAAAGCAACATTTTCACACAAAAGGTTCAGTCCGTCTGCGTCAATTACTGTGGGAATTTGGCAGTTTATAAGTTTAATCAGATTTTCCTTTGCTACATCGCTTGTTCCAATACCACAACCAACCAATAACGCATCCATCTCAACAGCCTTTTGTGAGATGTCCGTGCCACTATTTAAAGGCAATGTCATAGCGGAAGGAAATTCGTGAACAATTGTGGGAATTATATCATCGGGAACAGCTAAGGTCAGCATGCCTGCACCACTCTTTAACACGGCACTTCCTGAAAGTACAGCAGCTCCTGCCATTCCGTAAGAGCCTACATATGCCAAAACTTTTCCGAATGTTCCCTTGTGGGAAATTGCATTGCGTTCAGGCAACAGTGAAAAGCAATTTTCAGAAATCAGCATACTGTATTCATCAGGTTCTGGGATTGATATTGGAGCTACAATCAGCTTTTTAAAAGAGCTTTGTGCTGCTCCTGTAAATTGTGCAACCTTTGCAAATCCAAAGGTAACACACAAATCGCATTTTATAAAGCAATCACAGGTAGCCTCCGTTAAAGAAACTCCGCTGGGCACGTCTACTGATGCTATATAGGAATTTGAGTTGTTTACTTCTTCTATTAATTCCTTTACGGGAGATTTTACTTCTCCATGAAAACCTGTGCCGAATATTGCGTCAATTATTATATCATATTCATCATCTAAATTTTTAATGAATGAAACGCCCATGTTTTTTAAAGCGTCAGCATTTGTTTTAGCGTCGCCTGACAAAAGGGAAGTATCAAAAACAGGAATGACAGACACTTTTGCACCGCCAAAGTAAAGGAGGCGTGCAATAGCATAACCATCACCGCCGTTGTTGCCCCTGCCACAAAGAATGCAGACTTTTTTGCCTGCAGTATTTCCGTACTCAAGGTTTAGTGCACGAACAAAACCTGAGGCTGCATTTTCCATAAGTACAACAGAGGGAATACCATATTCATTTATAGCTTTGCTTTCGAGAAATTTCATTGTTTCTACGGTTATGGCTTTCATTTACACCCTCCTTATTGTATCATGCTTATATTTTATAATATATGTTCATATTTTACAAGGTTTTTTGCAAAAATTATTGAATTAAAAAATTATATGTGATACAATTTAATAAAGAAGCTTGAGGAGAAAAAAATGAACTTTTTACAAAATAGTTTTATTGGAAAAATATTACTCACGTTGCTTTGGTCGATGGTTCCTGTTGTAGAGTTAAGAGGAGCTATTCCTATAGGAGTTGGCTTGGATTTGCCTCTGTGGGTAGCGATACTCGTATCAGTGGTCGGTAATATGATACCTGTTCCTTTTATAATATTGTTTATAAGACAGATATTCAAGTGGATGCGCAAGGTAAACAGAACCTTTGCACGCATTGTGGACAAAATGGAAGAGAAGGCAAACAAGCACAGAGAAAAGGTTACAAAGTATGGCTTTTGGGGATTGTTTATTTTAGTTGCAATACCTCTGCCCGGTACAGGTGCATGGACGGGTGCGCTAGTTGCGGCTGTGATGGAGTTAAGATTTAAAACAGCTCTGCCTGCTATATTTGC
>JAZNWB010000029.1:0-2837 GCA_045593125.1 Congzhengia sp.
ATTGCAGGCAGCCGTGCATTACAGTTTGAGTATCTCGAACTCATTAAAGCACTCTTCTGCGAAGTTAACCCCATCCCCGTAAAGACAGCTATGAACATGATGGGCTTTAACGCAGGCAATCTTCGTCTTCCCTTGTGTGAGATGGAGCCTGCAAACTACGCAAGGTTAGAGGCTGCAATGAAGGCTTGCGGACTTATTAAGTAATAAGGTGAAGATATGACAAAAATTATTCTAAGCGGTTGCATGGGCCGTATGGGCTCAGCAATAACAGAAATAGTAAAAAATACAGAAAATGCAGAAATCGTCTGCGGTTTTGATGCTGTGTCAGGTCAGCGTGATTACCCTGTTTATACAGATTACGCTGATGTTAAGGTAGAGGCTGATGCTATTATTGACTTTTCGCATCCGTCAAACTTTGAAAACATTTTAAGTTTTGCAAAAGCTAATAATCTGCCTATCATTATGTGCACAACAGGGCTGAGCGACGAGCAAAAGACTGAACTCAATGCTGCATCAACAGAAATTCCTGTGTTCTTCTCAGCTAATATGTCTTTGGGTATAAACTTACTTATAAGACTTGCGAAGGTGGCAACAAAGGTGTTAGAAACAAATTTTGATATAGAAATTGTAGAAAAGCACCACAACAAAAAGCTTGATGCTCCCAGCGGCACAGCGTTGGCAATCGCAGACGCCATAGCTGATACAATGAACAATGACGCTAAATATGTTTACGAACGCCAGAGCGTTAGACGCCAGAGAGAAAAGTCAGAAATCGGTATCCACGCTATCCGTGGCGGTACAATCGTTGGTGACCACGATGTAATATTTGCAGGTCCTGACGAGGTGATTACACTTTCCCACTCTGCTGCATCCCGTGAAGTTTTTGCTCAGGGCGCGGTAAGAGCCGCAGTGTTTATGACTGGAAAACCGAAAGGTTTTTACTGTATGGACGATTTATTCGATTAAGCAAAAAAAGCACTCCTCAAGAGGAGTGGTATTAAGAACAAAAAGGCATCGCTTTCTATAATAGAAAGCGATGCCTTTTTAAATGATTTAAATATGATTGTGCGTTGGGCATCAATGTTTTACTAAATTTTAGTTTTGCAGCTATGTCAAAGGGGAAAGGGACTGTTGCGTCAGTCCCCTTCCCCTTTGTATCCTCTTCCTCCAACGCTTGTTGCAAAAATAAACTCGCTCCGCTCAAACACATTTTTGCAACCATATACGATAGTTGGGTGCATAGAACTTTAGTTTTACAAAAAAACTTATGGGAGTGCCGAATTTATCGTAAACGGCTTCGCCGTTTTAGAAAATACTGTTTGAGCACATAAAATGTGCGAGTTTGTATTTTCTAAGATAAATTCTGCACGACGTTGACAAGCGTTTTAGGGGAAAGAGGTTTCCAAAAGGAGAGAGGGGGCAAATCGCAAAATGCCCCCTCTCTCCTTTTGATTAAAATAATTTAACGTTTATTATTCTGTAAATTGATATTCCCTAAGATGTACACACTTAAGGAGTGCTTTTTATTTATCACTTTTTCTTACACAATATATAGCATAAGGAATTCGTAATATCCTAAATATTATTTCGAATGGAAACAAAATATAACGGAATTTTCGTCTATAATACGCCGATCGATACATGACGATAGTATGTTTGTATTCTCCGCATTCTTCACATAACTCCAGTTCTTTAGAAAATATGTACTTACCCGCTTTGTCATTAGAACCATTTTCTTTATTCCAACATTCAAGACATATTTCTGCCATAACTTTTCCTTCTTTCGCACGCACAATCGTTCGTATATATTAAATTATATTCTATTATACTAAAATTGTCAAGAACAATTGTTGGTGGTGGAATATGAAAAACATTTTGGCGCAACGATTAAAAGAGTGCAGAATAGAGAAAGGTCTGAAGCAGTGGCAAGTTGCAGTTTATTGCGACATTACCGAAAGAACATACCAAAATTATGAACTAATGACAAGAGAACCAAAGCTTGAGATATTAGTCAGAATTGCAGACCTATACAATGTTTCTTTAGATTATCTGGCAGGAAGAACTGATAAAAAATAATAACATGAAAAAGCACTCCCCACGGAGTGCTTTTTATTTTATCTTATTTATCTTTTAACAAATCTCTTATCTCTGCCAAGAGTTCTTCAGTCGTTGGACCTTTTGCTTCTTCTGCTGCCTCTTCGATTACTTCCTGTTTCTTTTCAAACTTTTTCTTTGCCACGTTAATTAACTTTACAAAGAGGAAAATAGAAAACGCAATAATGAAGAAATCAATTATGTTCTGTAAGAATAATCCATAATTTAATGCACTCTCAGGAACAGTTTCTGTAGCAGGTGTGAAAACATACTTTAAGTTCTTTAAATCCGTTCCTCCTGTGATTAAACCAACTAAAGGTGTGATGATGTCTGCAACCAAAGATGTCACGATTTTACCGAAAGCACCGCCGACTACAACGCCGACTGCCATATCAATTACATTTCCTTTGAATGCAAACTCTTTAAACTCTTTCCACATATTCGTTACTCTCCCTTTCATCTTATAATGCCTCAGGTCTGTAAATCAAATGGAAAATGTTGCCCTCGGGGTCACGGAAGAAGAATGTCTTAATGCCCTTTGAAGAAACAGAAACCTCTGTTACTACTTCAACATTTTCTTCACGGAGTTTTTCTACCAATTCATCAAAACCCTCATCTGAAACCGAAAGAGCAAAATGTCTGATGCCCCAGTCCTTTGTAGGCGTGGGAGCAGCTTCTGTGTCTGCCTGAATAATTTCAATCATTGCACCGTCGGGAGCCTTTACAAAGTATGTACCCTTGCC
>JAZNWB010000030.1:0-7438 GCA_045593125.1 Congzhengia sp.
TTTTCTGCAATAAACATATTTTTGTCAGGAATAATTGAAAAGTAGATTTTGTTATCCTCTAAATACCTGTCGCGAAGATAGGTAAACCTTTCTACCGCGTAGTCCATCATTTTTTCATTTTCCTGGGAGTCAATCTTTGAAATATGTCCGTCCACATAAAAAAGTCCATTATTTTCTACTTTTCCTAAGATAACAGTTGAAAATGCGGCTTTGATTTTGCGCATTAATTCACGCATGGGGAACTGGTCTGTTGTGTAGCTTTCAAAGCCTTTTGAAAACTCTCCCGAGGCTAACTGCTCTGCTGAAGTTTCGGGAAATTGTGCAAGCTCCCGACGTTCGGCATCTGAATACTGTGTGTCAGGCTTTGCAAGACACACGGAGGAAACCGTTATCAAAAACACTGAAAAAACAATCACTGAAATTATATTTTTTATATTTTTCATCATTTACCTCCTAGAATCTGAAATATAAAAACGGGTTAAATGAGCCATCTGCAAGGTATGCAGTTGATATAATTACCAACATCAAAAGTACAGGAATTTCTAAAATCTCAATTAATGTACCTGCCTTTGTCATGCGTAATTTGTCATACAATATTTTTAAAAGAGGCGTTGAGCATACTGCTGCCACCAATATTACTGTGCCATAATTTTTAATCGCAAAGGCAACACCTTCTGATACAAGAGGGATATTCCCTGCTCCAAAGAGTCCGCCTACACGAATTACAGCCTCCTGTAGTCCATTTCCTGAAAAAATCACAAAAGAAACCGCCACTAAAAACAATGTATATATATGAGATATGACCTTTGATTTTTCCAAGAAACCTTTAAAGAAGAATTTCTCTATTGTTAAAAACACAAAGAAGAAAAGTCCCCACATAATAAAATTCCATTCAGCCCCGTGCCAGAATCCCGTCAAAAACCATACTGTCAGTAAATTAAAGACAAGTCTCCCCTTGCCAACACGGCTGCCACCCATGGGAAAATACACATAATCGCGGAACCATGAGCCTAAAGATATGTGCCATCTTCTCCAGAATTCCGTAATGCTCTTTGATATAAAAGGATAGCGGAAATTCTCCAAAAATTCAAAGCCGAAAATCTTGCCAAGACCGATTGCCATATCAGAATATCCTGAAAAGTCAAAATAAATCTGAAGAGTGTAGGAAACCGCAAACAACCAAAAATATGCCACGGATAAATCACTGCTATTATAAAAACCCTCACAAAGCTCACCTAAGGTGTTGGCTAAGATTATTTTTTTTGACAGACCGCAAACAAATCTTTTTATACCCTCTGCCGCCTTGTCAAAAGAATGAGTGCGACTTTCTAATTGCTCTGCCACGTCTTTGTATCTTACAATAGGCCCTGCAATAAGCTGAGGGAATAATGCGATGTAAGTAGCGAGAGTTATGGGATTTTTCTGAGCCGCAACCTCACCTCTGTATACATCAACCGAATAGCTCAAAATCTGGAATGTATAAAAACTGATGCCAATAGGGAGCACAATGCTTAAAGCAGGTGTTGAGATACCTGTAAGACGTGCAAAATTCTCTACAAAGAAGCCTGCATATTTAAAATACAAAAGTCCTGAGAGTGTGCCAATTATTGATACTGTCAGGTATATTTTTTTTGTATTTTTCTTTTGAGCTCTTTCTATCAAAATTCCAAAACAATAATTCCAAACAATAGTTGCAAGCATTAAAAATACACACTTAGGCTCGCCCCATGCATAAAACATGAGGCTTGCAATCAATAAGACTACATTTTTAAGCTTCTTTGGTGCAATAAAATACAATATCAGCACCAAGGGCAGAAAATAATATAAAAATGTGATACTCGAAAAGAGCATATACATTCTCCTTTACAAAAAAAGCGGGCAAATGCCCGCTTGATTTTTAATTACTCTTCAAAGGCTTTAGGACACATTACAAAAAATACTTTATTTCCTACTGTTCCTGTAACCACTTCCTCTGCCTCAACGCAAATCTGCCAACGCTTGTTTGCGTTCTTTTTAAGATTTGCAGCAAAGTCAGAAGCAGATACGCCGTCTTCTACTTCAAATACGTAGCCAATGAATGCAATAGAACCCATCATAGGACCAAATGTTGCACCTGATTTGAATCCTTTGACCTCGTAGTTGTCAAAACCTGCCAACAGTCCTGGTTCAACCTCCATTGCACCTGCCATAAATGGAAGTCCACCACCATTTGCAAATGATTCTGCAATGGATAAGGGTGTTCCTGAATTTGCTTTCTTATTAAACTCTGCTAAAAGCTTTGTACCAACTGTTTTTGGCTCTTCCTGAGGCTTTTCTGCAGGCTTTTCAGAAGGCTTTTCAGAAGGCTTCGCACTTTCCTGAGGTTTCTCAGAAGGTGTTGATGAGGGCTTTTGGCTCTCTGCAGGTATTTCTTGTTTATCCTCTGTATTCACATCTCCTGTTTCCTCGTTTTCAACGGGTGTTTCCACGTTTTCAACAGGGGGTGTGTCATCTTCGGGATTTTCTGTTTTTCCGCAAGCGATAACGGATGTTGCCATTACTAATACTAAAAGTAATGCTAAGATTTTTTTCATATTTATCTTTACCTTTCTGCCCACAAAATATTAAAGCTATTCCTTTTGCGGGCGAAAAAGGATGCTTGAATTTCAAACCTTAATGAAGTGTATCCACACTCTTTAATAATTATACTAAATAAAGAGTATGATGTCAATAAAAAAAGGAATGCAAAAGCATTCCTTTTTATTACTTAACCGGCTTTGTATGCCATATACCCTCTGCATAATCATTTACACTTCTGTCAGATGCAAACATTCCTGCATTTGCAATGTTTTTAAGTGACATCTTTGTAAATCTATCGGCGTCAGCATATGCTTCGTTCACTCTGTCATGTGCTGCACAGTAAGACTCAAAGTCCGCCAGGTTCATATAGGGATCAGAATTTACTAAATAGTTATAGATTGACTCAAAGTTCTTGCCGGGTATACCGTCGCGGATAAAGTCAACAACTCTTTTAATTCTCGCACTTCCCTCATAGTAGCTTCTGGGATTGTAGTGACGTGCAAGTTCCGACACCTCAGGTGTACTCATACCGAAGATAAAGATGTTATCCTCACCTACACACTCATAAATTTCAACATTAGCACCATCCATAGTACCCAAAGTTACCGCACCATTTATCATAAGCTTCATATTACCTGTACCTGATGCCTCTTTACCTGCCTGAGAAATCTGCTCACTGATATCTGCTGCAGGAATAATAATTTCAGCCAGTGATACTTTGTAGTCTGCAATGAATACAACCTTCATGTAATCTCTTACATCAGGGTCACGCTCAATCATTTCTGAAAGTGCACAGATAAGCCTGATAATTTCTTTTGCCATATAGTAGCCTGCAGAAGCCTTTGCCGCAAAAATAAAAGTTTTCGGAGCAGGACGATGACCGTCGTACTTGATACGCAGGTAAAGGTCAACAATATGCATAGCATTAAGCAGCTGCCGCTTGTATTCGTGGAGTCTTTTTACCTGAATGTCAAAGAGCGAATCACAGTTAAGCTCGATACCATTTTTCTTTGCAACATATTCTGCAAGGCGTTTTTTGTTTGCCTTTTTGATTTCTCTAAGCGCCGCCAAAACTTCCTTATCGTCGACGAAATCATTAAGCTTTTCGATATTTTCCAGGCTCTTTTTAAACCCGTCGCCGATTTTTTCGGTTAACAATTCTGACAACAACGGATTTGCCTGACAGAGCCATCTTCTGTGTGTTATACCATTTGTTACGTTTGTGAATTTATCGGGATATACACAGTTAAAGTCGTGGAATGTATCTGCCTTTAAAATCTCAGAATGGAGCTTTGATACACCATTTACACTGTAGCTGCCTGCAATACACAAGTTCGCCATTTTAACCATACCGCCCTCAATGATTGCCATACTGTTAATATTTGCACCAAGCTCTGCATGGTGTTCGTAAATATATGAGCAGAATCTGCGGTTGATTTCTTCGATAATTGTGTATATTCTGGGAAGGTGTGATTTTACCAGATCAACAGACCATTTTTCCAGTGCTTCACTCATAACCGTATGATTGGTATATGCAAGTGACGCTGCAGTAATTTCCCATGCCGCATCCCATTTATAATCATAGTCGTCCATTAATATTCTCATAAGCTCCGGAACGCAAAGAGAAGGGTGTGTATCGTTTATGTGAATAACTACCTTATCGGCAAAATTATCAAATGTTCCGTATCTCGAAAAGTGCTTCTTTGTAATTTGCTGTAATGACGCACTTACGAAGAAATACTGCTGTTTTAGACGCAACGACTTACCTTCATAGGTATTGTCCGCAGGATATAAAACTTTAGAAATTGAAGATGCAATAGCTTCATTTTCTGTAGATTTTACATATTCACCCTTAGAGAAAAGGTCCATGTTAAAGCCTGATGTTGACTTTGCACTCCAAAGACGCAGATTGTTTACTGCCTCTGTATCGTATCCTGAAATAAACAGGTCATAAGGGGTAGCTAACACACTCACATAGTCTGTGTGCTCTGTTACAAGGCCATTTTCTGTCCAGTTTTCGTGCACGTTACCGAAAAATCTTACCTCAACTTCTTCATCAAGTCTGGGATTTAACCAGTAACCTGCTTTATCAATCCAGCTGTCAGGGAATTCATTCTGCCAGCCGTCAATGATTACCTGCTTGAATATCCCAAATTCGTAACGGATTGAAAAGCCTGTTACGGGATAGCCCAACGTGGTCAACGAATCCATATAACAAGATGCAAGTCTGCCAAGACCACCGTTACCTAAACCTGCGTCAGGCTCCATTTCATAAAAGTCTTCTATATCGTAGCCAGCACTTTTGAGGTACTTTGCCACGTCATCTTCTACACCTAAATTCCACAGGTTGTTTTTTAGCGATGTTCCCACTAAAAACTCCATTGACATATAATAAACCTGTTTTGCTTCCTTTTCCTTTACTTTTTTAGTAAAGGCAGAACGCTTTTCTTTAAGTGCTAAATTGGTTGCGGTCATTAAAGCTTCGTACACCTGACGGGGGTTAGCAGATGTCAGGTCGCTGCCGAAGTTTACCTCCATAATTTTGTCTAAATTTGTAATAATATTTTGCGATAACTTGTTCATTCTTTTTCCTTACCTTGATAATATTTCTTTGTAAATTTCTATATATTCTTTTGCGGGTTTTTCCCAGCTGTAATCATCATTCATTGCGTTTTTGCGAATTGTTCGCCATACGGGTTTATCATGGAAAAATCCTATTCCGCGATTGATTGCATCCAGCATATCATAAGCATTAAAGCTCTGGAAGGTTATACCCTTACCTTCCTTGGTAGAAGGATTAAATGCAGGCACAGTGTCATTAAGACCGCCTACTGTATGAACTATGGGTACTGTTCCGTAACGCATTGCAATCAATTGAGAAAGACCGCAGGGTTCAGATTTTGATGGCATCAAGAACATGTCGCTACCCGCATAAATCTTTTGTGCCATAGCTCCTGAAAAACCAATATAACCACGTATCTTGTCGTGGCATCTGTTTTCCCAGTCGTGGAAGAAATTCTCGTAATGAGCATATCCTGTGCCCAAAACTATAAGCTGCATATCAAGCTTTTCTATTTCTTCGGCAACCTGACATATAAGCTCTATTCCTTTCTGGTCGGTAAGTCTTGTAACCATACCAATGAGAGGAATATCGTTGTTCACTTCCAGTCCCATTTCCTTCTGTAGAGCTTTTTTGTTCATGGATTTGAAACGAATAGTTTCATAGTTATAATTTTTATATATAGCGCTATCTGTTTCGGGATTAAATATATCCGTATCAATACCATTTATTACTCCCCGAAGCTTATAACGTCTGGGAATCAGAATATTATGCAATCCGTGAGAATGAGCTTCACTTAAGATTTCCTCAGCATAGGTGTTACTTACTGTTGTTACCATATCACAGGACTCAATTGCACCTTTTAAAAGGTTTATATTTCCGTCATACATTAAAAGAGAGCGGAAATTGACATCAAGACCGAATATACTGCCTAAAATTATAGGATTGTATTTTCCCTGAAATTCGATGTTATGAATGGATAATACCGTCTTTATATTACGGTAACGCATATCCTCTCTGTAAAACGCCTCCAGGTAAACAGGCAATAGTGCTGTCTGCCAGTCGTTCACATGAATAACATCAGGGAAAAAGTCTATTAAATTCAAAACATCTAAAACTGCCTTAGAGAAAAATGCAAAGCGCTCTGAGTCATCATATTCTCCATAAATCTGACTTCTTGAAAAATACTGCTCGTTGTCAATAAAGTAATATGTTACCTTACCTATCGTTGCACGAAATACTCCGCAGTAGGTTTTTCTCCAGCTTATTGTCACATAAAAATTATCTATAAATTCCATCTGTGATTTTAATGTATGTGGAATATCAGAATACAAGGGCATAATAACACGGGCATCAATACTTTGCTCTGCTACTGCTTTGGGTAATGCACCCAGCACATCTCCTAAGCCGCCAGTTTTTAAAAAAGGCGCCGCTTCTGATGTAGCAAATAATACTTTCATTAAATTTTCACTCCTTGCTACACATTATTATACCAAAAAACGTTTTTTTCGTCTATTGGCATATTTCCTAAAAGGATCATCTGTTTTTTTACACTGTTTTGCCCTTATTAACAACCACGGGTAGTGTTTCTGTACCTTTAATTTCCTGTGTTTGCGTAATTGTGGCATTTTTGTCAACTATTACATAGTCTAAAGTGCTATCGGATTCAATTACAGAATTTTGCATTACAACAGAATTTGAAATCTTAGCACCAGCCGCAACTTTTACATTTCTGAAGATAATACTGTTTGTAACCTCTCCGTCAATAACACATCCGTCTGCCACATAGCAGTTTTTAACCTTGGCATTATCTCCGTATTTTGTAGGAACAGAGTCCTTGGTGCGGGTTAAAATTGGTTGGTTTGATGCGAAAATTTCACGTCTTACATCTTTTTTGAGCATATCGAGGCTTGCTGATAAATAACCTTCCAGATCCTCCATGATTTTAAGATATCCTCCATGGTGGTATGCATGAATATTTAACTCGTCAAATTTTTTTGCGATAACATCTTTTTTAAAGGTTCTCCAACCATAGCTTACCCCATGGTCGATCAAAGCATAGAGAAGCGATTTTTCCATAATGAAGATATCTTTTGCAATGTACTTCTCCTCATTATTTGGAGTCGTGTGAATAATTGCTCTTGTAACTTTGCCCGTTTCATCTATGGTCAGCTCTGTATCACTGTCGGCAGGTATTCCTTTAGTACACAAAACAGTAATATCAGCACCTGACGAGATATGCTCTTCAAACATTTTGTTAAAGTCGATATTTGCAACCATATCCGCACTTGCAATGACGCAATATTCAGGAAGCATACT
>JAZNWB010000031.1:0-23349 GCA_045593125.1 Congzhengia sp.
CAAGCTTGTCTCGCCGTTGGGTTTATAAATTGTCACAACGGGAGCATCAAACCAACCTGACGCAATGTATTCTTCAGCACGGGACTGAGGAAGCAAAGCAATGCGTCCGTCAGGAGAATACACCTTTTGCACGGGTTCGGGTAGGGTTGGTGCACTGACGGCGTAAGCAGATATAGAAAATGTAATCAGTAATGTGATGAATATAACTAAAAATTTTTTCATAAGTACCTCTATCTTCTATCTTCCGCCGTTTAAAATTTTCCACAGGCGGGGTGTATATCTTTTGTAGAGCTTTGACAAACCCAAAAGCAACATGAGCGTAATAATAGGGAACATTATGTAAGTTATGAGTGCTATTATAGGGCTGTCAGGCAGGGTGTATGCACCTAAAAGTTGTAAAAATTCAAGTATTGTGCCATGTCCTGCATAGACAAAGAATGTTATGGAGGAGATAGCGGTAAGCCATTTTGCGGGCTTAATATAGTCATAAAAATACCACAGGGACATTGCAGAAACAGCAAGCCACAAAACATAAACCCACAAAAGACAGGTGTGAAGATATACGTAGTGGAGGGCTTGTCCTAAAATCAAACCTCCAAAAGAAAGGTATTTTATGCTATTGCTCTTTTTTAAAAGAAGCCAAAAACCATGGGTGCCGACATATGCACCAATTAAATAATATATAAAGCTATCCAAAAGAATAAAGCGTTTATTCATTGTAACCATTAAGAAATTGGCGAAAATATCAGACGAATATATGACAATCATACCAAAAATGGACAGGAGTCCTACCCATTTGTTTTTCACAAGGAGCCTTATTACAGGGGAGAGAATACTGTAGAGTATCAACTGATAAATAAACCAAAACCCCAGATTGCTCTTATAAAAAACTACTGAAGAAATTATACTTTTTAAATTAAACCCCAGAGGGCGGGCACCCATAACCCCTTTGGCAAAGCCTGTAACTCCCAGAATATAAAAGAGTAAATATCTGAATAAGTTCCATGCAAAAAAGGGAACTATCAGTGAGAAAAATCTTGATTTGAGCTTTTTAGGATATAGTGATATATCAAAATCTCTGTAAAATAAACTTCCCGAAATCATAAAGAATGCAGGCACTGCCACAAGACAAAGATTTTCTGAAAAGAACCATTCAAAGCTCTTTACAAAGGATGATAATGTGCCCTCGGGCATGGTGTATGCGTGGAGATTTTCTGAGTGGAGGAACACTACAAGCACACTCAGCAGGGCGTTTATACCTGAAAGTTTTTTGTTGTCAATTGTACGATTTTCCACAAAATCCCTCCTATGACCTGCAAAGCATTACTAAAAGTTCTCCTGTTTCAACAGAGATATGGGCAATATCCTCTGTAAATTCGTTGCTGATGCCGTAGGGGTTTCCCACAGGCATTTCGGTACAATTTAAGGGATAGTAAACTCCTGAAACACTTACTCCCGTACAATCTGTCAGGGGAATAAGAGACAAGCAAAAGCCCTCACGGCGTAAAACGGTTGTATTTTTTTCTGCAAGGCAAATATATGAGTCAATGTCTGCAATTTCTGCCACAACCCCTTTGGTGCGGGCATATTTTAAAAGGTGCAGATTTGCCAGAGTATGGTCAATTCTGCCGCCTAATGCACCTAAAATTGTAATGTGCTCAGCACCTCTCATCATCGCAACATCTATCGCCTCCTGAGTATCGGTCATATCCTTAACAGGAAAAAGACGTATAATCTCAGGGGATTGTACCTCGCTCTCGGGAACAGAATCAAAATCTCCGATAAAGATGTCGGGAGAAATTCCGCACTCTCGCGCTGACAAATACCCTGAATCTGCCGCAATAATTATATCATATTCATTTACATTTATGTATTCGGGAAATCCTGAAAACTCTCCCCCTGAAAAAATCAATGCTTTCATAAAATTGTCCTTAGTTTAAAAAGTCAGCTACTGCCTGAGCAATATCGTCTGCTCCGAATACTGCAGTTCCTGCAACTAATACGTTTGCACCGCAAGATATGGGGATATCTTTGTTCTTTGCGTTAATTCCGCCGTCAACCTGAATATCCATATCGGGTCCGAAAAATTCGCGTGCTTTTTTGATTTTTTCATTTACGCTACTGATGTAACTCTGTCCGCCAAAGCCTGCAAAAACAGACATAATAAGCACCATATCAATTTTGTCGCGATAAGGGTAGAGGAGTTCTACATCAATGTCGGGATTTACTGCAAGTCCGCATTTTACACCCTGGGACTTGATTTTTTCTATGGTTGCATCCACATCGCTGTCGGAATTCACGTGAAAAGTTATAATATCCGCTCCTGCTTTTACAAAATCGTCAATGTAGCGATAGGGGTCAGAAATCATAAGATGCACGTCAAAAACCATTGATGAGTGAGGTCTTATGGACTTTATAACAGGGGCCGCAAAGCTTATATTAGGCACAAAGTGTCCGTCCATTACGTCAATGTGCAAATACTGTGCACCGGCTTCCTCTACTATTTTTATCTGGTCGGCAAGATATGCAAAATCTGCAGATAGCATAGATGGTGCTAGTTTAATCATAGTAATTTCCATAACCTTTCTGCCCACAAATAGTAGATTAAAAATACACATACAGCTTATCGTGGGCAGATAAGGCGTATAATGGAAATTATGCACATCGCCGTTTTTCGCATCGTGTACGATGCGAAATTTTCGGCGGTGCAATAAATTCCGCCGGAGGCATAACGTGATTTTTCACGTTATGCTCCTTTTTTTATTCCCATTCTTTAATCTGTTTTAACTGTTCGTAAAGCTCTGTGTAGCTATCGTATCGTGTTTTGCTTATTTTCCCTGAAAGAAGAGCATCTTTTACCGAACAATCGGGCTCTTTTATGTGACTGCAGCCTGAAAATCTGCAACCGCCTTCGTGATGTGCGATTTCAGGGAAAAGTGAGGGCAGGTCACGGTATGACAGCCTTTCCAACTCGTAAGAGCCGAAGCCCGGAGTGTCCAGTACATATCCGCCGAAGGACAAAGGAAACAACTCTGTATGTCGGGTGGTGTGCTTACCTCTTTGAATTTTGTCGGACACGCTGCCTGTCTTTAGGTTAAAGCTTTCACCAATAGCATTGAGTAAGCTTGATTTTCCTACACCTGAATTTCCTGCTAAAGCCGTTGTTTTGTCCCGAATGAGCTCCCGAAGGGCGTCAAGGTTTTTACCCATTTCTGCAGAACATACAACAACAGGATATCTAGAAAGTTCGTAGGTGCGGGCATATTCTTCAGCTTTTTCTTCATCAAGATCACACTTGTTGATGCAAATTGCAACAGGAATTTTTCTTGCTTCCGCTGTCACTATAAGCTTGTCAATAAGCACAAAAGAAGGCTCAGGTGAAGTGACCGCAAATGTGACCAGCAGTAAATCAATGTTTGATACCAATGGGCGGAAAAGCTCGTTTTTTCTCGGCAGGATTTCCGTTACATAGCCTTCAAGCTTTTCGGTGTCCGTTACGTCTATATTTGCAATGTCGCCTACCATGGGGGTAAGGCTTTTATTTCTGAATTTTCCCCGGGCACGGCAGGAGTATATACCTTCACTGGTTTTTACGTAATAAAACCCGCCGATGCCTTTTATAATTTTTCCTTCTAACAAACAGGTCGCCCCTTATCAGTTTTGATTTGCGTTGTTGCCGGGTGTAGGTGTTACTGCAGGTGTGTCAGGTGTGGGAGCGGGTGTCGTAGTTCCCTGTCCGTTACTTACGCGGACATCAATAGCCTTACCCTTTTTAACGCGGTTGCCCTCGGCTTCTGACTGTTTTACAATAATACCTTTTTCCTTGTCGCTTGCAACCTGCTGTACTTCACCTAAAATGAGGTTATTTTCCTCTAAGATTTTTTTCGCTTCAGCCTCGGTTTTACCAAGAACGCTGGGCACCATTGTGTAGGCGTCCTCTTCTGATTCGCCACTGCTGATGTAAAGAGTAATGGTAGAACCTTTGGGTATTGGAGCTGCAGCTTCGGGTTTTGTTTTTATTGCTCTGCCTGCTTCTACTTCTGTGCTTGTTTCTACCTGAACAGATACGTCAAAGCCCTTGTTTCTCAAGGTCGCAATAGCCTCTGATTCAAGCATTCCTGACACAGTGGGAACTTTTTCTGTTTCCGGAGGAGCTTCACCTAAAACTACACGGATAATAGCGTTGCCTTTTATACCTTTGCCGCTTTTGGGGTCTTGTTCTGTGATAATACCCTCCATATCGGCAGTAATTTCTTCATTTGTTTTGTCTAAAACGATTGTAAGGTCTGTGCCTGCAATGAGGTTTAACGCCTGCTCTGTTGTGGTGTTAATAAGCTCAGGACATTCAATTTCCCCTGATGAGCCTGTTGTCATAAACCATGTAACGAAAATTGCAGCAGCAATTACAACCGCAGCACCTACACCTGCAAGAATAGAGAGTGTGTCGTTTTTCTTTTTCTTTTTGGTATTTTTAGGATTTTTTGTTTCAGTCTTTGTGCCTGAGGCACCTGCACGGCGAACGCCTGTGCCTGCTGCATCGGGAGACTCTTTTTTCTCAGGAGCAGATACAGCCTTTTTAACCTTGGGAGCATCCTCAGCACCTGCAACGTGTGAGCCTACATACACTTTCTTTAAGTCAATGAGCATTTCAGTTGCTGACTGATAACGTTCAGACTGATTTTTCTTCATAGCCTTTAAAATAACTGTTTCTAAAGACTTAGGAATTGACTGGTTAAACATAGATGGTCTTACAGGTTCCGCTTCTATATGCTGCATTGCAACAGAGATAGCAGTTTCGCCCTCAAAGGGACGCTTTCCTGCAACCATTTCATAGAGGAGGATACCAACAGAGTAAAGGTCGGTCTTTGCATCTGTGATGCCGCCTCTTGCCTGTTCGGGAGAAAAGTAATGAACGCTTCCCATTGTAAGTCCGCCTGTTGTGATTGTACCCTGATTTAACGCTTTAGCTATACCAAAGTCAGTAATCTTTAAGATACCTTCTTTTGTTATCATAATGTTTTCGGGCTTAATATCTTTATGAATAATACCTTTTTTGTGAGCGTGCTCTAAACCTGAGCAGATTTGAGCTGCAGAGTCTACTGCTTCCTTCCAGGGAAGTGTGCCCTTTGCTCCTAAGTACTGTTTTAGAGTTATTCCTTCAACGTGTTCCATTACGATATATTCTACATCGCCCTCGTTGCCAACGTCGTAAATTGACACAATGTTGGGGTGAGAAAGACTGGCAGCAGACTGTGCTTCTATTTTAAATCTTTTGATAAATTCTGCGTCATCTCTGTATTCAGGACGCAAAACCTTAATGGCAACGTAGCGGTTTAGGACAAGACATTTTGCCAAAAACACCTGTGCCATACCACCGCGGCCGATTTCTTCTATTATTTCATATCTTCCATCTATTATTTTTCCGTTTGTCATATTTAACACTCCAATCAATCGGTTTTAAAATTTAATAAGGATAACTGTGATGTTATCGCTTCCGCCGGCATTTTCAGCTTCTGTTATCAGTTTGTCAGCTGTTTCTTCAAACTTTTTGCTGCGGGTAATAATAGAGAGAATTTTTTCGTCCTCCACCATATTTACAAGTCCGTCGGAGCAAAGGAGAATGATGTCGCCTTCGCATATAGAAAACTCGTAAATATCCGCTGCCACCTCTTTGTCGGTGCCGATTGCTCTTGTGATAACATTCTTCTGTGGATGATGCTTTGCATCTTCTTTTGTTATTGAACCGTTCTCAATAAGCATTTCAACAAGCGAGTGGTCCTTTGTAATCTGAATAATCATTCCGTCACGAATCAGGTACAGTCGGGAATCTCCTACCTGTGCTGCCGTAACCTTGTCTTTATCGATTACACAGGCGGTAATTGTTGTGCCCATACCGAAAAGGGATTGTTTATCAAGGCTCATGTTGTAGACTGCACTGTTTGCACTGTTTATAGCTTCAATCAGCATTTCCTTTGCGTTATGTTCATGGTCTAAAACGACGTCCTTTATTACGTTTATTGCCTCGCTGCTTGCGACCTCTCCTGCATTGTGACCACCCATTCCGTCGGCAACAATTGCAAGGAGTGAACCCGATTCATCAGGAGGCGAAACGAAAAACGCATCCTCATTCACGGGGCGAACCTTGCCCACGCTGGTTGCTGAACTGATTTTCATAGTTCATCTTCCTTTCAAAATATACTATTTACTGATATTTTCCTGTTTTTTTCTTCTCAGCTGACCGCATGCGGCATCAATGTCAGAACCAAGCTCACGCCTTACCGTAGCATTCAAACCGCGTTTGTTCAGCCTTTCACAGAAAGCAAGCGTTGCTTCCCTTGAAGTTTTTTTATAATCACGTTCTCTGACGTTATTAACGGGAATCAAATTTATATGAAACAGTCCTTTTTTAAAAAGACGGACTAATTCAGTTGCACATTCAGGGGTGTCATTTTTGCCCTGAATAAGTGCGTATTCTATACTGATTCTTCTGTTTGTTTTCTTTATATAGTCGTACATTGCTGCCACTAAAGTATCTAGGGGGTACTTTTTGTTTATCGGCATAATTTCTGAGCGCATATCGTTAAATGGTGCGTGTAGTGACACAGACAATGTAATAGGTAAATTCCGTTCTGCAAGCTCGTAGATTTTCGGCACGACACCACAGGTAGAAAGAGAAATGTGGCGGTAGCCGATATTTAATGTATCAGGATGGTTGACTATTTCTAAAAATTTCATTACGTTAGAAAAGTTATCCAGAGGTTCACCAATGCCCATCATTACAATATTTGAAACTCGTTCGCCTGTTTCATGCTGTGCGGCAATTATTTGCTCTATGATTTCAGCAGAAGATAGGTCTCGCACCTTACCCCCGATGGTTGATGCACAAAAATTGCAACCCATTAAGCAGCCCACCTGTGATGAAACGCACAGGGTGTTGCCGTGGTGGTATTTCATAAAAACGCTTTCTATGAAGTTTTCATCATGAAGCTTAAATAAAAACTTAATCGTGCCGTCTTTTGACTGTTGTTTGCTCTCAGTTTCCAAATTTCCTATATAAAAGTTTTCAGAAAGTCGGAATCGCAAATCTTTAGACAGGGTAGTTACCTCATCAAGACTATCTACCTTGAATATAGCAGGGTAGAGTTGCTTGGCACGAAATTTGGCCTCGCCCATACCTACCAACAAATCTTCAATTTCTGCGTATGTTAATCCTCGTAAATCTGTTTTCATACGTTCTCCTGTTTTTTCATACGGCACACAAAAAAGCCGTCTGAATTGTGTGTGTGGGGGAAAATTTCTAAGTATCCCTCGTTTTTTGCCAACTCTCCCGTGATATGAGGACTCCTGATTTTATCAAGTGCCATATCGGGATGGTTTTTTAAAAAGTTATTTATCATTTCAACATTTTCGCCCTTGTTTACTGTGCAGGTGGAGTACACCATTACGCCGCCCTGTTTTAAATATTGGTAGGCAGCATCTAAAATCTTTTGCTGAATCTCGTTAAGTTCAGTAAAATCTGTTATATTTTCTTTATATTTTATGTCGGGCTTTCTGCGTATAATACCAAGCCCTGAGCAAGGGACGTCTGCTAAGATGTAGTCGGCTTTGCCCACAAGGTTGTGGTTCACAACAGTTGCATCCTGTACCTTTGTTTTGATAATTGAAATACCAAGCTTTTGGGCAAGAAGGTCTACGCTTTTTAGTCGTGTAGCATATATGTCCGAGGCAAAAATTTCACCCTGATTTTTCATTAATTCTGCTAAGTGAGTAGTTTTGCCACCGGGGGCTGCACATAAATCAAGCACTAAACTGTTCGGTTCAGGGCAAAGAGCGAGAGCTGATAACTGTGAGCTTTGGTCCTGAACCGTGAATAGTCCATCCAAGTTCTTACGCTTTTGTGCCGTTGCACCAAAAAGGTACAGACCGCAATCGGTATAGGGTGTATCACGATAGGTAATGTCAAGTGCGTCTAATTTTTCCTTAAACTCTTCCTTTGTTATTTTTAGTGTGTTTATCCTTACACAAAGCTCAGGGGTTTTGTTTCCTGCTGCCATTAATCTCTCTGCATCATTGCCAAAGTCTTTTACAAAAAACTCAGCCAATGGCTTGGGGTAAGAATATTTTACGGATAATTTCTCTGTTTCGTCCTTTATATCCTTTAAGTCAATGCCATTCTCGCATGTGCGTATAATACCTCTTAACACTCCGTTTACAAAGGAGGAGGTTTTGGGGCTGGAGTATTTTTTTGCAAGCTTTACAGACTCGTCCACCGCTGCGTGATTGGGAACCTTGTCCATAAAAAGCAATTGAAAAGTACCGCACCGCAATATATTTAAAATTTTCGGGTCAATCTTTTTTAAACGGAGAGAAGAATTTTTGCGGATGATGTAATCAAGGAATATTTTATTGCGAAAGACACCGAAAACGAGTTCTTTTACAAAACCCACATCAGCTGATGAGAGTTTTTCGCTTTTGAGCACTTCCTCAAACACAAGGTTTAAGTATGCGTC
The DNA here is from genome assembly GCA_045593125.1 of Congzhengia sp. Lineage (GTDB taxonomy): Bacteria > Bacillota > Clostridia > UBA1381 > UBA9506 > Congzhengia. The sequence continues at coordinate 8,511 of JAZNWB010000031.1, forward strand.
TTTTTGTTCCGTTTGGGTCAAAATATTTAGAGCTATCTTTCGCATAGTTTTCCTTTCTACATCATGGGTGTTCCGCGTTCGTCTAAAATTCCTGTTCTGAGCACTGAGTAATCGTCGGCAGAAAAGCCTTCTATGTACTGCTCCATGGCAGTAACTAAAAGGTCTGCTTTTAAGTTGGCCTCGCTGCCTGCAGAAATGACGGCGAATACTCTGCCATCAGCTACATGTAAATCCATAATATCAGGCTTAATGTCTGCTACCCCTTCCGAACGCTTGGTCTTTTTAACCACATTGATTTCTGCCAAATTCCAAAAATCTTCGATTTCTTTTTCAGAGGGAGGGTTTGTAAATGTAAGTTCGTAACTTGCATAGCGGATGGCTTTTGCTTTTTTGCTGGTTTCGTTTAATTGTGTAATCTGGGGAATTTCCATACCCAAGGGGAGTTTCCCTTTTAATTTTTTCATGCAGTCAAGCATTCCCACGCCGTCACGGAATTCTACGTCAATGTACTCACAAGCCGACTCAAAGCCAACTGACAAGGGAAGCAGCACCGACATTTTTGGATGCGGATTAAAGCCCTCGGAATAAGCTAGGGGCAAATCTGCTCTGTGAAAAATTCGTGTAAATAATCTTATTAAATCTAAGTGGGATACGTATTTCATATCGCCGTATTTTGTAAACTGAAGTCTGAATTTAGCCACAGAAACCACCTCCGAATGCTTGCATTACGCCGCAACCTGAACAACTCTCGCGGCAGTTTCTGGTGGTTTCGCCACGCTTCGCCTTTTCGCTTTCCGCCATCAGGAATTTCTTCGAAACGCCAACATCCACGAAATCCCAGGGGAGAATTTCATCATAGGAACGCTCACGTGTGTTGTAAAAGTCGGGATTGATATTTGCCTGTTCAAAAGCCTTATACCACACATCAGGGCGGAAATGCTCATGCCATGAGTCAAATCGAGCACCCAGGTGATACGCCGCCTCAATAGCATCGGCGAGTCTCCTGTCACCTCGTGCAACAATGCCCTCTAAAATGCTGAGTGAGGAATCGTGCCAGTTATATGATACATAGCGGTTATTTATCTGCTCTTTTAAAAACATCTGCTTTGTGAAAAGTTCATCTTTCGTGTTTTGTGCCACCCATTGAAAAGGTGTAAAGGGTTTTGGCACGAATGATGATACGCTCACAGTTACTCGCAAATTTTTGTTTCGTATTTCTTTTGGTGTGTGCTTATAAATTGACACAACCTCGTCAGCCAGGTGTGCAATGCCTGCGATGTCTTCAAAGTTTTCCGTGGGAAGGCCAATCATAAAGTATAATTTTATTGTGCCGTATCCTCCGTTAAATGCCATTTGTGCAGCATTTACTAAATCTTCTTCTGTTATATTCTTATTTATTACATCACGAAGCCTCTGTGTTCCTGCTTCAGGCGCAAAGGTGAGTCCTGATTTTCTGACCTTTTGTACCTTCTGCATAAGCTCCATTGAGAAATTGTCAAGTCGAAGTGAGGGGAGTGACAGACTGATTTTTTGTTCTTCGGTTAAGTCTAAAAGTCCGTCTGTTAGTTCCTTTAAGCGGGTGTAGTCGCTGGTAGAAAGTGAAGAAAGTGAGATTTCTTCATATCCTGTGTTTTTAATTAGTCGCTCAGCTAAAGAGAGAAGTGTCTCAGGGCTTCTTTCTCGTACAGGTCTGTAAATCATACCTGCCTGGCAAAATCTGCATCCACGGATACATCCACGGAAGATTTCAAGCATAATTCTGTCGTGGACAACTTCCATAAAGGGAACGATGATATTGTCAGGTGCAAAGCAGGAATCAAAATCTTTAATAATACGTTTTTTAACAGTGTCGGGAGCAGCATCATAATTTTTGGTAAAGGATTTAATGGTGCTGTCTGCGTTATATTCTACATCATAAAATTTGGGGACATAGATGCCCTCAATTTTTACAACCTCACGTAAGAATTCGTCTTTTGATTTGCCTTGTGCCTTCATAGTGCGATAAAGGTCCATAACCTCCATCATAACTTCTTCCCCTTCGCCCATCATAAAGAAATCAATGAAAGGTGCTAAGGGTTCAGGGTTATAAGCACAGGGACCTCCTGCACAGATTATGGGGTATGAGTCATCGCGATCAATTGAACGCAGGGGAATACCACCAAGGTCTAACATATTTAAAATATTTGTATAGCTCATCTCGTACTGGAGAGTAAAGCCTAAAAAATCAAAATCACGGGCAGGAGTTTTTGTTTCCAAGGAAAAAAGCGGAATATCATTCTTTCTCATTTGCTCTTCCATATCCACCCATGGAGCAAAAAATCGCTCACAATAAATGTCCTCTGCGGTATTAAGCAGGTGGTAAAGTATCTTCATACCCAGGTGTGACATACCTATTTCATAAACGTCAGCAAAGCAAAAGCCAAAGCGGATATTGATACCGTCAAGACTTTTGTGTACGCTGTTAAATTCATTTCCGATGTATCGGGAGGGACGCTCCACGACCTTTAAAATTTTATCTAAATTCATCTTATATCCTTCCTGCAATCTGTTTTAAGTAATTTAGTGATGAAAGTCTGTAACCGATTAAGTTGTCAAGCATTTTCTCAGTACATGCCTCAAATTCATCAATGTTTGATTTTGGTAAAGAAAACGAAAATGCCTTTTTATTGTCTGCGTCGTGAACATATCTCATGGCAGACAGGGTGTCGGGGGTGATTATCTGAGCATCGGGGATATTCCCACAAGAACGGCACACAATACCGCCCTCGGCAGGAGAAAAGAAACAAATTTCCTCCGTATCGCCGCACGCAACACACCCTTCAAGCTCGGGGGCATATCCAAGCAAGCACAAAAGCCGCAACTCAAAAACGCACTTTATAAGCCGTAAATTTTTCTGAGTATTTGAAAAAAGGTAAAATGTGTTGAGCAGTAATGGGATTATTGTCGTAGCATCATCGGCATCAGGTGAAATTGCCACAGCCAGCTCTGCTGCATATGTGGCGTAGGAAAGCCGCTCAATATTGGCAGATAACCCGTAAAAGCCCTCAAGCAGGGATACTGATGTTACAATGTAGCGTCCTTTTGATTCTGTCAGCAAAAAGTCGCTGTAGGAAAATAGTGAGCACCCTGCAGATAACTTGCTTTTCATACTTTTGACACCGCGGGCACTAGCTGAAATTACCCCTGAGTCTTCTGTTAAAATTTTAATAATTGCGTCTTTTTCTCCCACAAATGTTCTATTAAGGACGACGCCTTTTGTTTTAATTTCCATAACTATATTTCAAATCCGAAGTTTGCGATTTTGCCTCGCTTGTTTCTCCAGTCCTCGTTTACTTTAACCCAAAGGTCTAAATATACCTTTTTACCATGGGCACGTTCTAAATCTTCTCTTGCCTGAGTGCCGATTTTTTTGAGCAGTGTACCGCCTTTTCCTATGATGATGCCCTTGTGGGACTGCTTTTCGCAGTAGATGTTGGCTTCAATCTTCAGGCTGTCTTTTTTATCCTTCATTGAGAAAATCTCAATGGCGATGCCGTGGGGAATTTCCTTGTCAAGGCTACGCAAGAGCTTCTCTCGGATGATTTCTGCCGCAATCTGTCGCTCAGGTTGGTCTGTCACCATGTCCTCGGGGAAGAATTGTGGTCCTTCGGGGATATGTGGCACGATTTCTGCCATTACCGCATCAACGCCGTCACGTCTCATTGCAGAAATGGGAACAACTGCCGCAAAATCAAATTTTTCGGTGTATTTTGTGATAACCTCAAGCAAAACGTCTTTTTTTACTGTGTCAATTTTATTTATTACTAAAATTACAGGGGCAGACTGCTTTTTTAAGCCCTCTATAATTTTTTCCTCTGTTCTGCCAACGTTTGGAATAGGCTCAACTAAAAACAGAATAGCATCCGTATCGTGCATGGCATCCGTGGCGTTTTTAACCATTAATTCTGCCAACTTACTTGTAGGCTCGTGTATACCCGGAGTGTCAGTGAAGACAATCTGCATATTTTCTTTTGTTAAGATTCCTAAAATGTTGTTTCTTGTTGTTTGGGGTTTACTTGAAATAATTGCAATTTTTTCCCCCACAAGACGGTTGATGAGTGTTGATTTACCCACGTTGGGGCGTCCTATAATGCTTACAAAACCTGATCTGTATTCCATATCTTACCTCTATTTTAAAAATTTCTTGCCGTGAAATAATACTGTTAAGCCGAATTTGGGAAGTGCTAACATTCTGATAAATCTTGATGGTTGCTTTATTAAGCGATAAAACCACTCAAGCCCTGCTTTTTGGAAAAAGAGTGGTGCGCGTTTTACTTCTCCTGCAAAAACGTCTAACGAACCGCCGATTCCCATTGCAACTTTTGCTTTTAAATCGTTATGCGCATCAATCCAGCGCTCCTGCTTGGGAAAACCGAGGCAAACAAATAGTATGTCGGGACTCTTTTCGTTAATGTCTTTGATAATCGATTTTTCTTTTTCTGCATCAAAGTACCCGTCAGAAATTCCGACTATTTTAATACCGGGGTAAAGCTCTACGATTTTTTCTGCCGCACACTCTGCCACTCCGGGCTTTCCGCCGAAAAGGTAAAGAGTTTTACCCATGGGTGCTGCACACTCTAAAAGTTTATTTGCAAGGTCAAAGCCTGAAACTCTCTCGGGAAGAGCTTGTCCTAATATTTTAGATGCATAAACAACGCCGATGCCGTCGGCAGTAATGAGGCTTCCACGGTTTAAAACCTCACAATAGTCGGGGTTTTTGTATGCGTGTAAGATAATCTCTGAATTTGGGGTAAAGACAGATGTAAGACCATCTGCATCCATGGAAGACACCAGAAAGTCTGCAGCTTCCTCCATTGTACAGGTGTCAACACCAACTCCTAAAATGTTTAATCTATTTTCCATTGTTTCCTCCAAGATATATAATCTGTTTTCCTTGAGTATCAATGCCCTCAAGGGACAAAACAGGAGTAATCATTTTTATATTTATATTTCTCGTTTTTGCCCTTACTGCACCAGTTAACGCCCAGTCCGAGTCACAGACACTTTTTACGTGGTCTTTGTAGTAGCTTGTCTGTGGTACGGGTTTTAAGATTCCCTCGGAGAAAACCACTATAGTTTCCTTGTTGCCCGAAAGTACATCATCATCCAGTTGTCGTGCGATTTCTGAAACGAGCACATCGTCTTTTTCGTAGACGTTTTTGTAGGTGTTGAGTTCTGACAGGTTACCGAGCATAAACATGAATACCATTACAAAAATCACAATGCCCCTCACACGACTGTTTTTCAGTAAAATTCCAAGCATTGAAGCGGAAATAATAACAAGCCCGAAAAGCGACGGTACAATACTTCTGTAAGTAAGCCATACAGTGTCAGTTAAAAGGTTTGGAACTAAAGGAAGAAATGTAAATCCCAAACCTATGGGAATGCAATATTTTGCTTTCGCCGTCATTGGGGCTTTTGCACCGAAATATCCGCAGCAAGCAGATACGATGATAATGGCAATCGCCGGAATTGGCGAATATATTGCAAGATAAAGCCCTTCTTTTGCACCGCCAAGAGTCGTTTTTATGCCGCCACCAACAATAATCTCAAAAAACTGTAAAAGAAGCTCTTTTATATTGGGAATAACTGCTGACAGGTCAAATGCACTTGCACGACTGCCCATAGCACCGATATTTTGCGCAAGCTTGTAATATAAAAGCATCAAAATGCCCAAAACAGCAGGCGTTAACAAATACACAATGCGTTTTTTGGTTGTCTTTATAAATCCAATAATTATAACAAACTGCAAAAATGCGGAGAACGCCATAACTGACTCGTAAAAGCTAAATGAAAGTAAGGTCAGTGCCGCATAAGGTATAAACAGAATATTTTTATTCTGTGTTATGATTTTTAACAGCAATGATGCAGCTAACCCTGTAAAAAGCAACCCCACGCAAATTCGGCTTGATGCCGAAATCCAGTAAGTACCCTCAAAGCCTAAAGGAATTAAAAGCACAACTGCATACAAAAATGGTGTTACAAAAATTCCTGTACGTTCAAGTAAGGATGCTATCAATTTTACCCCTATAAAAAATGCCACAGAAATTATTAAGAGTGCAACCCATAAATCAGGATAAAACTTTCCCCACAAAGCGGGGTCTAAGAGGGCGGCCGCGGGGCGTGTTGCAATTGTTCCGATATTTAAGTAAACGTGTGATAAGCTGTCATAAAGAGGATATCCGCCATACTGAATGTAGTCATCTAAAACGGGGTAGTAAGTGATCCCCAAAGAAAACATCTTTACCATAAGGGATACAAAAAAGCAAATATCACTAAAAATACGCATTTTCGCTATTTTCATACAATCCACCTAATTATACCTAATTATACAGAATAAATTATATCACATTCGAGATAAAAAGACAAGAAGAAAAGACGTTATTTTTCAAATAACGTCTTTCGGTTTTTTATATTATTGTCCGTGTTTTAAAAGTTCTGCAAACTTTCCCTTTTCTTTTTCTGCCAAATCATCGTACGTACCTTCCTCCACCACCTTGCCGTGTTCAAAAACCATTATTCTGTCTACGTTTTTGATGGTGGAAAGTCTGTGAGCGATGATAATTATTGTGTGCGATTTCATGAGGGTTTCCATAGAGGACTGAATGGCACTCTCAGAGATGTTGTCAAGAGCAGAGGTTGCCTCGTCAAATATTAACACGTCCGGGTTTCCCAAAACTGCTCTCGCTATTGCAATTCGCTGACGTTGACCGCCTGATAATTCCGCTCCCCCGTCGCCCACTATGGTGTTCCAGCCGTGCTCTAAATTATTTACAAACTCATGGACATTTGCAATTTCCATTGCGTTTATTATTTCTTTGTTTGAGGCTTCAGGCCGTGCCATTTTAATGTTGTCCCATATTGAACCGTAAAAGATAAAGGGGATTTGGGGAACGATTCCGAAAGAAACTCTCAAGTCATGAGTGAGGTAGTCACGGATGTCCTCCCCGTGAACACGGATGCTGCCGTCTTGTACGTCGTAGAGTCGCATAACAAGCTTTGAAAATGTACTTTTTCCGCTACCTGATGGGCCGACTAAAGCCACCGATTCCCCGTAATTTATACTACAGTTGAAATTCTCAAAAACATTAATTTTGTCGTAGGCGAATGAAACATTGTCAAACTGAATACAGGGGTTTCCCTTTGCTATGTTTTTTTCTCTCGAGGCCACAATATCTTTGATACCACTCTGCTTTTCAGGGACAGAGGTATCGGTCTCTAAAATGCTGTAAATTTTATTTAAACCCGACATTGCACTTGCTTTTGTGATACCTAAGTTAAGCCAGGAAATAAGTATACCCAGAATTTCGCCCATACTGGATAAAAATGCGTACAAAACGCCGATGGAAACACCCCTGTAAACACAGGAAATTGCACCAACTAAGTATACAACGGCGGTTCCCACATAGCGAAGAATTTCGACCTTTGCAGCTTCTTTGTGCTGAGAAAACGCCATGGTTACGCCTTTTTCGTACATTGCACTCAGTTTGTTTTCAAAGTCTGCCTGAGTATTTTTCTCTATTGAGTAAAGCTCTACTGCATCAATGCCGTTTAAGGTATCAGTAAGGTATTTTGAAGCTTCTGATTCACTTTTTATGTAGTCGTGTGAAAGGCGTCTCATCTTCTGTCTGGCGTACTTATTCAAGAGTGCCATAAATATAGTTGTGGCAAGGAGCATAAACGTTAGCAACCAGTCATAAAAAATGAGTGCAGACAAAGAAATGAAAAATGCAACAATCTGATAGGGAACACTCATAAAAATTGAGTTCATATATGTTTTGATATTAGTCATGGGAGAGCCTAAAATACAGTTAAAAAGCTCACCTGCAGAAACACTCTGGTAAAACTTCATACCTATTCCCTGAACGTGTGAGAAAAATTTTGTACGCAGGTTAAATAAAGACCCCTCCAATGCTCTTTGCATTTTGAAAAAACCTTCCTGCCACAGAAGAACGCGTGAGGTGGAAACAATAACGTAGACCGCGCACATCATGGCAACGTAACGGATTTTGTCCATTCCCTGCAACGCGTCATTTGCGATACCTTCGTCGACAATATATTTGATAATAAAGGGCTGAACCGCCACGAAAATGCCTACCACAAGGGCACAAATAACCGAAAAAATAAGCTTCGGCTTAAACTCCTTAAGATAAGGCCACATTTTAAACCAAAAGCTCTCATTTTTTTGTATTTTTCTCATACCAATCACCTGCACCTTTGCAAATGTTTTTTTAGGTTAAGGTCATTATGTCATACAAGAATTTAAAAGTCAATATAAAAACTTGAAAATTTCATTACTTTTATATTAAATTTATGTTTAAAAATATAAAAAAATGTTGTAATGATACCTAAAATGTACTATAATATAATAGAATTGTTATGATTATGCATTGGAGGGGTATGAATATTATGAAATTATGTGTAATTTTCGGCGGAAAATCTTCAGAACACGAGGTGTCCTGTAAGTCTGCCTACAACATCTTACAGAACTTAGATAAAACAAAATATGAAATTATAAAATTTGGTATTACGAAGGAAGGGGCAACATGGCTTTACACAGGCGATGATGAGAGTATAAAGGATGCAACATGGTACACACATGACTGTGCACCCTGTGTGATTTCACATTGTCCTAAGACCGAAGGGTTATTCTTGCTCACTGACGGTAAGGCGGAAAAAATAAAGGTCGACGTTTTCTTCCCTGTTCTGCACGGCAAGAATGGTGAGGACGGAACAATTCAGGGCGTGTTTGAGCTTGCGCAAATTCCTTATGTCGGAAACGGCGTTGCAGCGTCAGCCCTTTGTATGGATAAAATCTTTACAAAGAATATTTTAGAGTGTGCAGGTATTCCTGTAACACCCGGCTTTTACATAATTAAAAACGAAATCGAGGATGTTGAGGCTATAAACACAAGAATAAAAGAAAGCTTTGGCTATCCTGTAGTTGTTAAGCCTTCAAATGCAGGTTCATCTGTGGGTGTTTCATTAGTTGAAACAGAAGAGGAACTGGCAGAAGCATTAAAGATTGCAGCTAACGAGGACAGACGAATTTTAGTAGAGAAAAAAATTGAGAAACGTGAGCTTGAATGTGCAGTACTTGGTGGACATGAGGGGGCTTCGGCATCAGTTCTGGGCGAGGTTGTAACAACGGAAAAAATGTATGACTACACAACCAAGTACGAGGATGCATCAACACAGACAGTAATCCCTGCTGTGATATCAGAAGAAATTTCTGACAAAATCCGCGAGCATGCAGTACGTGCCTTTTTGGCTTGTGACTGTACAGGGCTTGCACGCGTTGATTTCTTTGTGGAGTCTGGCACAAACAAAATTTATTTAAACGAAATAAACACACTTCCCGGATTTACCAATATCAGTATGTATCCTATGCTTTGGGGTGCAACGGGAATTCCCTATTCTGAACTTTTGGACAGAGTGATAGAACTTGCAATAAAAGAAGCGGAGGCGTAATTTATGCCCAAAAAGTATATAGGCGTGTTTGATTCAGGCCTAGGTGGTCTTACATGCGTAAAAGAGCTTATGGAATTACTCCCCAATGAGCCGATTGTGTATTTCGGTGACACGGGCAGAGTACCTTATGGTTCAAAATCAAATGAAACTATTATAAAGTATGCCAGAAGCGACATTAACTTTTTGAAGACCTTTGATTTAAAGATGATAGTAGTTGCCTGCGGTACAGCAAGTGCCATTGCATTACCGGAGATTGCGGATGAGCTTTGCATTCCCACTTTCGGAGTTATAGATACTGCAGCGGCTGCGGCGGTCAATGCCACTAAGTGCGGTCGCGTTGGCATAATCGGTACTGCCGGCTCAATCAGGTCTGGTGCCTATGAGAAAAAAATAAAGGAAATTAACCCTGAAATTATCACAACAGCTGCAGCTTGTCCTTTGTTTGTGCCACTTGTGGAAGCAGGTCACACAAAAACTCAGGTTGCACGCCTTGTTGCAGAAGAATATTTAGAAAAGATAAAGTCAGCAGGAGTTGACACACTTATCCTTGGCTGCACTCATTACCCCCTGCTTAAAGAAACCATTGCGTCTGTCATGGGAGAGGGTGTAACATTGATTGACCCTGGCAAAATTGTTGCAGGGTATGTGAAAGAATATCTCTCCTGCAACAAAATGTTAGCATTAGCGAGTGATTACAAATTCTTTGTAAGCGACTGTCCTGACGATTTTGAAAAACTGGCAAAAGATTTTTTGCAAAGAGACATTCCGGGCGGAGTGGAAAAAATAGATATAGAAAAATACGTATAACAGGTGAATACAATGGAAAATAATGCACTAATCACCCTAATAGGGAGAAACACGGTTGACGGCGAGGTAGACAGCTTCGAACTGACAACCGAAGGAAAATATATGAAACAAAACGGCAAATACTTGGTTTCTTATGAGGGTAGCGAGATAACAGGGTATGACAATACTACCACAACCTTGAAAATTCAGGAAAACCTGGTATCGATGATACGTTTTGGCAAAACTATGGGATCGTCACAGATGATTTTCGAGGAAAACAAGCAATATACGGGAGTATACCGCACACCTCACGGCAACATGAGTGTTGACGTTTATACAAATGAAATGGAAGTAAATGTTGATGAAGGCGGCGGCGAGGTTATGCTTGATTATTTTGTTCAGCTGAATAGCTGTCAGCCTGTAAGAAATAACCTTAGAGTAAAAATCAGAAAGGCGGAAAACTAAAGTGACACTTTACGAACAGACAAAGAATTTGATAAAAGATATTACAAATAAAGCATTAAATACTGCAAAGGAAAAGGAAGAAATTGATTTTAACGCTATTCCCGATTATGCGGTAGAAGAGCCAAGAGAAAAGGACTTTGGTGACTTTTCTGTAAATGCAGCTATGCTTATGGCAAAAGAGGCGAGGCGTGCACCCCGTGATATCGCAAATATTATTGTATCAAACATGAATACAGAAGGCACCTACATAAACGAAGTAAACGTTGCAGGTGCGGGCTTTATCAACTTCAAATTAAACCCTGTTTATATTACAGAAATTATCAAAACTGTAGAAGCTGAGGGCGAGCGTTTTGGTCAATCCGACTACGGTCAGGGAAAGAAAGTAAACGTGGAATTTGTCAGTGCAAACCCCACAGGACCTATGCATATGGGTAACGCACGCGGCGGAGCTTTAGGTGACTGCCTTGCAAACATTATGGCGCTTGCAGGCTACGATGTTACAAAGGAATTTTACGTAAATGATGCAGGTAATCAGATTGAAAAGCTTGCAGTATCTTTGATGGCAAGATATAAGCAGCTCGTTTTAGGAGAAGAAAATTATGAATTTCCCGAAGACGGTTACCATGGTGACGATGTAAAAGAGCATGCAAAGAATTTCTTTGAAAAGTACGGCGACTCACAGGTAAACACTCCTGATGAGGAGTTAAAGGCGAAGTTAATCGATGAAACTTTATATAAAAATATTGCAGGCTTAAAGACAGGGCTAGAGGCTTATCGCATAAATTATGATGTATGGTTCCACGAAAGCACACTTCACAATGAAAACGAAGTAATGAAAACAGTGGAAGAATTAACAGAGCGTGGGTACACCTATGAGCAGGACGGTGCAATCTGGTTCCGTGCTACTGATTTTGGTTTGGAAAAAGACGACGTTTTAGTTCGTGCAAATGGTTTTGTTACCTATTTTGCGGCTGACATTGCATACCACAAAAATAAGCTTATAACAAGAAACTTTGATACAGCAATTGATATCTGGGGTGCAGACCACCATGGTCACGTAGCACGTCTTAAAGCTGCAATGCAGGCTTTGGGAATTAACCCTGACAGACTTGAAATTATTCTGATGCAGCTTGTGCGTTTAGTTCGTGACGGTGAAGCCGTAAGAATGTCAAAGCGTACAGGTAAGGCTATCACATTAAATGATTTAATAGAAGAAACAGGCGTAGATGCAGCTCGTTTTTACTTTAACCTCCGTCAGGCGAACAGTCATTTTGAATTTGACTTGGAGCTTGCGGTTCGTCAGTCAAGTGAAAACCCTGTGTTCTACGTTCAGTATGCTCATGCCCGTATTTGCGGCATACTTGCGGCAATGGCAGAACAGGGCTATGCAGTTAAGGCGTTTTCTGAAATCAATCCTGAGCTTCTTTGTGATGATAAGGAAATTGAGCTTATGAAAATGATAGCAAAATTCCCTGAGGAAATAAAGGCATCGGCAATTATCCGCGAACCCAGCAGAATGACAAAATATTCTATGGATTTAGCGGCGGCATTCCATGCGTTTTATGGTGCATGTAAAGTAGGTTGCGAGGACGAGAGTCTGAGAAATGCCCGTATTGCGTTGGTTGCGGCATGCCGTCAGACAATAAAGAACTCACTTGCAGTTTTAGGAATTGACGCTCCTGAGCATATGTAGGAGGTACAACGTGAAAAAAATCACGTTTGCCTTCGGTGAAATTAATTGCACCGCCGATTTTCGTGCCTAAGGGCACGAAGCGGCGATGTGCATAATTTCCATTATACGCCTTATCCGCCCACGAAAAGTGCGTATACATTTTTAATTGCCATCTGTGGGCGGAAAGGCTATGGAAATTAAAATGAAAAAAAGAATTTTAAGTATTATACTGACACTGGTTATGGTTTTTTCCTGTGTGAGCGTTTCGGCAGAAACCCCTGGGGAAACAGCCGCAAGATATTTGGTGGGACTTATCGGTCTTATAGATAAGTACTATAAGTACGATGATGTTACAAAAGAAGAGCTTTATGAAGCAGTTATTGAGTATTTTATAAAGGAAAATCCTGATGAGCTGGAAACTGCTCTTAAAGTTGTGACAGATAAGCTCGATGACTATTCTGTTTATTATACTGCAGACGAGCTTGGAGATTTTGTACAGAACGTGCACCAGAGCTATGTGGGTATAGGTGTAACAGTACAAAAGACAGACATGGGGTGCATAGTTACAGAGGTAAACCCCTCAGGTGGGGCATATGCTGCAGGCGTATGTGTAGGAGATGAAATCATCTCTGCTAACGGAGAGTCATTATCAGGAAAATCGTTAAATGATATTGTCTCAAAGATACAAGGTTTAGCAGGAACAACTGTTACTGTTGGCATTATGAGAAACGATGTTTACCTTACACTTGATATTGAAAGAAAGAAAATAAACATACAGACTGTATCTTATGACATAATTGATGACATAGGCTATATTTACATAAGCTCCTTTGCTACCGCTACAGCTCAGGAATTAAAGGAGGCACTTTTTGATATCGAAGAAAACCACAGACTCAAAAAAATCATTGTTGATGTACGTGATAATCCCGGCGGAGAGCTGGGTAGCGTAATTGACATTTTGAGTATGTTTGTTCCTGAAAATAAGGTTTTGGTTAAGTTTGAATACAAAAATGAAAAAATGAATTATGATATAAAGTCAAAAGCTACATTTTCAAAAGCACCAAATCGCAAAATAGTGATTTTGGCAAACGAAAACAGTGCCAGTGCAGCAGAGCTTTTTACAGCTGCCATGCAGCACTATAAGCTTGCTACGGTCGTAGGACAGATTACCTTCGGCAAGGGAAGTATGCAGGAAATGATGGGTGTTATCGACCCGCCGGGCTTTAATCTTGGTGATATTAAGCTCACAATGGCAGAGTTTACAAAGCCAGACGGCGGTCGCATAAACCATTTGGGTATTTTACCTGATGTAGTGGTAAAAAATAAGTACAAAGACTTTGACGAAAGTGAGCTTACACCTATGACTATCAGTAATAGGTACTCAATAGGTGATGAGCATTCAGACGTTTTGGCTATCGAGGAACGTTTAGCGGCACTTGGTTACGGCGTTGGCGAGGTTGACGGTGTGTTTGATAAGATGACACATCAGGCAACAATTAATTTTCAGGCAGATACAGAGCTTCATCCCTACGGTGTAATGGACTACACAACTCAGGCAAGGCTGAATGATGTGATAGAAGACTTAGAAGTAGAAATAGACACACAGCTTGAAAAAGCGTTGGAAATTTTAAGAAAGTAGGTGGCATTTGTGAAAAAGAAGATTTTAGCACTGGCGTTGGCAATTGTGTTGAGTATTCCCGTTATGGTCAGCGTAGACAGTGATGTTGCATATGCTGCGACAGTTCAGGAAAAGATAAATGCGGCAACCAAAGAAAAACAGGAAGCCTTAGATAAAATTAAGGATGCAGAAAAGGCAAAAGACGACGTTGTGGCCCAGAGTGAGCAGCTGGAGCGTGAGATTGACTTAATTCAGTCAGAGATTTATGCAATTGATGATATCATTGCCCAGGCAGATGCAGAAATTGCAGAAAAAGAGGCAGAAATTGCTCAGTTTGAGGCAGACATTGCGGCTCAGGACGAAAAACTCAAGGCGTGCCTTCGTGCAATGGATGAAAACTCTATGACATCTTATCTAGACTTGCTTCTGTCATCTGAGAGCTTTGCTGAATTGCTCATAAATATTGAAACAATCAATGAAATGACAGAGTACGATATGGCTATCATTCAGGAAATGACAGATTTAAAGTCCGAAGTAGAAGTAGCAAAGGCGGTTATCGAGGCAAAACGCAAAACCCAGGAAGAGGCACGTGCAGTTGCAGCAGACAAGCAGGGTGACTTAGAAGTTAAACTTGCTGAAAAAGAAGCACTGGCAAAAGCACTGGAAAAAGATATAGAAAAATATAAACAGGTATATGAAGAAGCAAGACGTCAGGAAGAGGCGTTAAAAGCGTCTATTAAAGGTTCGCTTTCTACATCTTCAAATTCTACATATACAGGAAACGGCCA
>JAZNWB010000032.1:0-4404 GCA_045593125.1 Congzhengia sp.
TAAAGGAGGAATAACTATGGCAGACGATATCAACGGCGATAAAAGGACCGATTATTACACACACGCAGAATTTGCAAAACGTCTGAGTGATATTACTGACGAAATTTCGCCTAAAAAACCGAAAATAAAGCTTTCTCCCTGGAAAGTACTTACAGCACTTTTTATTATTTCGATTGTGCTGATTTTTGTAAGTTTTTGGGTATCACACAGACACTGGCTTGTTTGAAGGAGTATTTTATGAACGCAATAGTAATCTATAAATCAAAATACGGTTCGACAAAAGCGTATGCTAAATGGATTGCAGAGGAATTAGGTTGTGAGGCGAAAGATTCCAAAGGCATAAAGGCTGATGATTTGTTAAAGTATGACACCATTATCTATGGCGGCGGACTGTATGCAGAAATTATTGCAGGCGCAAGCCTGATTACAAAGAACATCGAAAAATTAAAAGACAAAAAGCTTATAATCTACACAACAGGCATCACTCCACTCGACGTGCGTGAATACTACGACCACGAGGTGTTGGATAAAAACATAAAACCCGAAATAAGAGAATACATAAAAGTCTTTAATTTTATGGGAAGAATGGTTTTATCAGAACTCACTGCACCTCACAGAGCAGCGCTTAAAATGCTCAAAAAAATAATGTCAGGAAGAGAAAATCCCACAGACCTGGAAAAAATGTTAATTGAGCTTTGCGACGCAGATGGCGACTTTACAGACAGGGCACAAATTAAAGAGCTTGTAGAATATGCAAAAAACTAAATTTTTCCATAAATAAAACTGCAACACCTGCATATAATACTACTGTAACGAGCAAGACAGAAGTCTTAGATATGGTCGGTATTCGGTTTTGTGAACATATCTTTCGTTACAGACGATACTAGTAAAGCAAAGGAAACGATGGTCGAAGCTTTAGAGGTGTTAGCAATGTGAAAGAAAAATTTTTTACATCTGTTGGTCACATAAAAAAGTATCGTCAGGGCTGCAAGTAAAACTTGCAGCCTTTTTTATTTTATGGTAAAATATCTGAGAGGTGTAAGTATGAAAATATACGATTGTCACATTCATTCAGACAATTCCATAGATGGTGTATCTTCCGTTGATGAAATTTGCAAAACTGCCATACAAAGAGGAGTAACGGCAATTACTATTACTGACCACGCTTTACCTATGCCTGAAGGAATTACTAACTATACTCATATAGGAAAATGTGTAGAAGATGTACGCATTGCAGCAGAAAAATACAAAGACAAGCTCTTAGTATTAGTTGGTGCAGAACGCGACGATGAATACTTGGGAGAATTTCGTGAAAGGTTTTATGATTTCGACCTTGACTGTATTTTAGGTTCTGCACATTCTAAACCCACATTCAGCAATTACTTCGCGGAATACGGCTATGTAGATATAAAAGACTGCTCCGTTAAAGCTTCAAAAGACTTCATTGCACAGGTGGTAAAAAAATACTATTTCCGCCTTGCAAATTTAGCGTTTTATGCCGATGTTGACGTAATAACTCATCTCACATTCCTCTTTCGCTATATCAACGGCTATAACAAAAGAGGTCTTGAGATAGAGCCTTTTTATCCTGAAATTGATAACGTCTTAAAGGGTGTAATTGAAACTGAAAAAGCCCTTGAAGTAAACACTTCAGGAAAAACTTTGGAATGGAATCAGTTTATGCCAAATGCCCAAATTTTAAAGCGTTACTATGATATGGGCGGAAGAATCATAACATTAGGAAGTGACGCTCACAAAAAAGAAAACGTTGCAACAGCTTTCGATGATGCTGCCGCAATGCTCAAAGAAATAGGCTTTACTCACGGAAGCTATTACGTAAAAAGAAAAAGATACGAATACGAATTATAAAAAGCAGGGCTTTTGCCCTGCTTTTTTTAAAATTCAAAATATTCTTTTGCGTTTTTGTATGCAATTCCTTCTACAATTGTTTTAAGTGCCTCATAATCCTCAGGATATTCTCCGTCTTCGACCCATGTGCCTATAAGGTTACACATGATTCTTCTGAAATATTCGTGTCTCGGGTATGAAACGAAGCTTCTTGAGTCCGTGAGCATACCTACAAACTTACCGAAAAGTCCTAAGTTTGCCAACGCTCTCATCTGGTCCTCCATACCGTCACGGTTATCATTAAACCACCATCCTGAGCCAAACTGAATTTTGCCTGATTTCGGTCCTTGCTGGAAGTTTCCGAGCATTGTGCCCAACACATAGTTATCCTTGGGATTTAATGTGTAAAGGATAGTTTTTGGCAGAAAATCCTGCATATTTAAATTGTTCAAAAATGCAGAAAGCTTTTCTGCAATGCAAAGGTCGTTGATTGAGTCAAAGCCTGTATCGGCTCCAAGTTGTTCAAACATTTTCGCATTGTTATTTCTGAGTGCTCCAATGTGCAACTGCATAGCCCAACCGTACTTTGTATACCACTTTGCACATTCTGAAAGCAATGCTGTTTTATAAATATCAATTTCTTCCTGAGTGAGTTCTGCACCTGACAACTTCTTGTCAAATACTGCTTTAGCATCGCCCAAAGCAAAAGGAACATACTCTAAAGCGTGGTCTGAGAGTTTGCAGCCGTTGTCGTTAAAGAATGCGATACGCTCACCTATCCATGCAATGGCCTTTTCGTAAGTATCAAGTCCATTTGCCTGAATATATCCCATAAACTCAACCTTGTCAATGTTCACAAGCTTATCGGGACGCATTGTAGGAAGTACCTTTGTGGGGAAGCCCTCATTCTTTAACTGAATATGATATCTGAGGTCATCTGCAGGATCATCTGTTGTGCAAATTATTTCAACATTTGAACGTTTAATGAGGTTTTTTGCAGAAAACTCTTCTTTAGCTAAAAGCTCGTTACATTTGTCCCATATTTCCTTAGCTGTGCTCTCATTCAAGGGAGTATCAATATCAAAATAGCGCTTAAGCTCAAGACTGGTCCAATGATACAAGGGATTACCTATTAAAAGAGGTAAAGTACGGGCAAATCCCATCCACTTTTCAAATTCGTCCTTATCCCCTGTTATGTATTCTTCATCTATACCATTTGAACGCATCTGACGCCACTTGTAGTGGTCACCGCCCAAAAACAAATCATAAGCATTGCGGAAACGATAGTCCTCTGCTATCATCTGAGGTTGCAAATGACAATGATAGTCAATTATGGGCAAGTCCTTGACAAATTTATGATATAGCTTATATGCCACTTTATTTTTGAGCATAAACTTATCGTTAATTATACCTTTCATAGTTTTCCTCCTATAACACTATACCGTCTTTAAATATGGAAATTTCACGGTAATCATTCACTTCATTGGCAGTCTCCCTGCCTGACGCAACTTCTATTATATAATCTAAAAATTCCTCTGTTAATGCATTTCCTGACAGAGTGGGAGATGCATCAAAATCAATCCAGTTTGACTTTCTCTTTGCAAGATTTTCATTTGTTGCAATCTTTACAGTTGGAACAGGGGCACCGACAGGAGTACCTCTACCTGTTGTAAAGAGCACCATATGAACACCCGCTGCAGTAAGATTTGTTATTGCCACAATATCATTTCCGGGGCCGTTTAAAAGAGATAATCCATTTTTTGTGAGTGTATCTCCATAGTCTAATACATCAACTATCTCTGCCATTCCTCCCTTTTGAATACATCCTAAGGATTTTTCCTCAAGGGTGGTTATACCGCCGGCTTTGTTCCCCGGCGAGGGATTTTCGTATATCACCTGATTGTGACGTGTAAAGTAATCCTTGAAGTTATTGATAAGTGCAACGGTTTTTTCAAAAAGTTCGCGCGTTTTGCATCTTTGCATAAGCAGATGCTCTGCACCAAACATTTCGGGAACTTCAGTCAGAACACAACTGCCACCGTAGGAAATCAAGGTATCAGACAGCCTGCCCACCAAGGGATTTGCAGAAATTCCGGAATATCCGTCACTGCCGCCACACTTAAGTCCCAATCTTAACTTTGAGATATGTACAGGTTCTCTTTTGAAAGTATCAGCATATGCTTTCAACTCATCTATTAGTCTTGCACCCTCTGTGATTTCATCATCAAAATCCTGACAGTTCAAAAATTTAACACGCTTTTCGTTATATTCACCTAAAACCTTTTTAAATTCAGGAATATTGTTATTTTCACAACCAAGACCTAACACTAAAACACCTGCAGCATTGGGGTGATTTACCAAACCTTTTAATATAAGCTGGGTTGTTTTGTGGTCGCCCCCCAACTGAGAGCAACCAAATGGATGCTCAAAGTGTCTTGCACCCGTTAACTCCGAAAGCTTCTTTGCTACTTTATTGACGCACCCAACAGTATTAATAATCCATATTTCGTTCCTTATACCCACATCTCCGTTTTCGCGGATATAACCGAGGAAAGT
>JAZNWB010000033.1:0-7820 GCA_045593125.1 Congzhengia sp.
GGAATACTGGATATTATCTTTGAATACCAGATAGTAAAAAGTGCGTTTGCAGGAATTTCCGTTGCCGTTTGTGCTCTTTTAGTTCAGGCTTTATGGAAACTTGCAAAATCAGGCGTGAGGGATGTATATACTTCAATTGTGGCGTTAATATCTGCCGTTGTTTCTGTATTTTTAAAACTTTCGCCAATATTGATTGTAGTAGTTACTGCAGTTGTAACTGTTTGCTATAAGTATATTCTAAGCAGAGTAAAAGGGGGGAATAAACAATGACCTTACTTACACTTTGCTGGGAGTTTTTTAAAACTGGACTTTTTTCAGTTGGCGGCGGTCTTGCGACTTTACCTTTCCTTTTTGAAATGGGAAATAAACACCCTGACTGGTTTAATGTTCAGGATTTAACCAATATGGTTGCAGTAGCAGAATCTACTCCGGGGCCTATTGGTGTTAATATGTCAACATATGTGGGTTCTGCAGTAGCGGGAGTTTTAGGTGGAATAATTGCTACCTTGTCATTAATACTTCCCAGTGTTATCGTGATATTAATAATAGCAAGAATTTTAGAAAAATTCAGCGACAGTAAACTTGTAAAAGATGTTTTTTACGGACTCCGTCCTGCAGTTGTTGGTATGCTTTTTGCATCTGTACTTTCTGTGTTTGAGTCATCGCTCTTCGGTGGTAACTTTATGAACGGAGTAGACTTTAGATATTTAACACTTTTTGCAGTATTGGTTTTTGGTATATTCAAGTTCAAAAAACACCCCATACTTTATATAGGCATCGGTGCCTTAATAGGAATAATATTTGGATTTTAAAAAAAGTTCCATTTTATATGGAACTTTTTTATTTGTATTGCGTCTAAACATACAAAGAGTAAAAAGAGTACATAGAAGGCATTTGACTCTTTTTGCAACCATTTCAAACCTTAATAGCAGGTTTCTTCGGCACAAAGAAACCTAAAACAAAAAGCACTCGTAAGAGTGCTTTTTGTTTTATATATTTCTTGTTTTTAATAATCTTACAATTGCGGGACAAAGGATGATATTAACTGCAAGTTCAATAAAGAAATTAACTCCGATAAAGCTAAAAATCAAAGCAGAAACAGTCATACCATCGGTCATAAAGTGTTTTAAGAAGAATACGAATACGCCGAGTATAAACACACCGGTATTTACAATAGGACAGGAAATTGCAGAAATTGCTACTGCCAGTGTGCTGTTTTTCTTTTTCAATACCTTGAAAATAATTCCTGCCACAAGACCTGACATAGCGCCTTTTACAAGTACTGTGATTATGGTTCCGGGGACTGATAATGCTAAAAACGGTCCTGCGTCACCCGACACTAAAACCGCAATACCAAATACAAATCCTAACCAAGTGCCACCTTTCCAGCCTAAGAGAGCCGCACCTATCACAATAGGTACTAGCGACAATGTGATTGAAAATGTACCTGTTCTGATGAACATGCTGATGTACTGCAAAACAAATGTTACTGCAGTAAGTACGGCATACATCACTAAATCTTTAGTTGACATTGCCTTTTTTGTGTTTGCCATATTAAATTCCATAGCCTTTCTGCCCACAGGTATAATATTTAAAAATATACGCTCGACTTATCGTGGGCAGATAAGGCGTATAATGGAATTTGTGCCCATGTGCGTTTTGCTTTAGCAAAAAATCGCACGGGCAATCAATTCCGCCGGAGGCTTAATGAGACTTGTCTCATTAATTCCTCCTTGACTGCCGTCTGAAGATCAGTACAGCGTCTAATAATTTATAATCTAATTCTTGAGGGTCTTTTTATATATAATATAAAGACCGTCAAGAACCAAATTTTCGTCTAAAGTAATATCGTTTTTGCAATGGGGAATAACCGATGAAGAATATCCGCCTGTTGCAACAATTTCAGAAGAAAAGCCCAGTTCTTTTTCTATTCGCTCAATCATTCCGTCAATCATTGAAGCATTGCCGAAAATAACACCTGATTTCATACATTCTACTGTGTTTTTCGCAATAACTCTTGATGGTGCTTCAAGGCTGATTTGTGGAAGTTGTGCAGTACCACCTGATAATGCTTTTTGGGACAATTCTACGCCTGGTGCAATAGAAACGCCCATAAACGTGCCCTGTTTGTCTACAACCATAATTTTTGTGGCTGTTCCCATATCAATAATTATAACAGGCGCAGGGTATTTGTTGTATGCACCTACACAGGCACAGATAAGGTCTGCACCAACTTGTGATGGGTTATCTACCTGAAGATTGATGCCTGTTTTTACACCCGGACCTACAACAATCGCTTCAACACCGTACAACATACTGATAGCTGACTTAATTGTCCTTGTTAGAGGTGGCACAACAGATGAGATTATAGCCCCCTCTATTTCATCATTATTCGATTTGTCGAGAGAAAGAATACTCTGTATGTTTATCGCGTACTCTGATTCGCTTTTGTGAGCATCAGTTACCATGCGGGTAACATATGTAAGCGTATCCTTTTTATATTTACCAATAACGATATTTGTATTTCCTATATCAATTGCAAGAATCATAAAATCCCCGCCTTTCACGGATATTTTAACACAGTCGCGGTGATGTGTCAAATTAATATTCCTTTACAGACTTTATATGTCTGAAGGTTTCACGTTCACCTTTATCCCTTAACATTATAAGCCAACTTTCAATGAGGTCGGATGTTTCTTTGTTAATTTTGCGTCTTTCTTTACCACGTTGAAAATATTCATAAGGGTGTGAATCGGTATAGTTCTTGCCCAGATACACCTTACTTGCAGCAACTCTGTCGCAGAACATTTCCTTGACAAACACAATTGGCATTTTGACAGGCTCTACGATTTTTGTTTGGGGGTTGTAGTCAGTCCAGTATTCAAAATGATGACGGTTTCTGCCTTTATGGTGCATCCACGCATCAGAATAGCCTTTAACTGCACGCTCGCCTTCGTTTGGACTACGTGTACCTATAAAGTAGCGAACACCTTCAAAAAACTCAGTAGGGGAGTATTTTGATAAATCGTGCAAAAGTCCACGATAAAGAATCCCTGCTTTAGCACAATGGTAAATAACCCTTCTGCGGTGACGTATAACTGTATTTAAATGTCTGAAAAAATTACGCATTTCTTTCTGACCTCATTCTTTTTAATATAAGTGTTAATATAACTACGACTGCAGGAAAAATTGTACACACTGCAATCCCTGCTTTAAGTGGAGAATTAAAAAGTGTGAATTTTTCCGAAACAAAAGCTGCAGTTGCAGGACCTGATGTACACCCAATATCACCGAAAATTGCAAGATAAGCAAAAAGAGCCGTACCGCCTTTAGGAAATTTTTCTGATGCAAGGGATAATACGCCTGGCCAAAAAATTCCAACTGAAAAACCAATAACACCAACGGCGGCTAGGGCAACATATTTATTCGGCATAAACACTGTGGTAAGATATGCTAAAACACACATTATGCCGCAGCTAATTATGTAGTTTGCAAGATTTAATTTATGGGAAAATTTGGTGTAAAATACACGTGAAATTCCCATAAGAAAAGCAAACATACAAGGGCCTAGTAAGTCCCCCGTTGTTTTTGATACGCACAGGGAAGTTTCTACAAAGAGGGATGCCCATTGCGCTACTGCAATTTCTGCAGCACCTGATGCTGTCATTAATGCTAAAAACAGTATAAATGACTTATTCTTAAATAGAGAAAGGGACGAGAGAGCCTTATTTGACGGCAAAGTTTTAATTGGCACAAAACAAAAAAGTAAAGTTGTAGCCAAAGGAATGACCGCCCAGAAAAAACTCATTATCCACCAGTTATTTCCGCCAAAAATTGAAAGAAAAAGGGTGGTAAAGAGAATAGCAATCATTTGTCCCCAACAATAAAATGAATGTAAAAAAGCCATATTTGATGCTTTCGTATGCTCTGGAATTGCTTCAACAATCGGACTTACAATAACTTCTAAAAGACCGCTTCCGATGGCGTAAATTACTGTTGATATAATGAGAGCTAAAAATTTAGCAGTCATTATATTTGGAAGTAACCCCATAAGAATAAGTCCTAGAGTAACTAAGCTGTTTGCAATAATTGCAGAAGAGCGGTATCCAAGCTTTTTATCTACAATATTTGCACCCAGAATGTCTGTTAACATCTGCACACCAAAGTTTAGGGAAATCAGTGTTCCCAAATCACCTAAGGATAACCCGAACTGCTTGTGAAAAATAATAAACAGTATGGGAGGAAAGTTGCTGGCGATGGCTGATGTCATATATCCGCCGTAGCAGGCAAGTTTTGTATGACGAAATGTAAATTTCATTTTATCACCTAAAACAAGGCACTCATAATGAGTGCCCTGATATTATTTTTTAGGAAAACTGTCCTTTAAGCCTACAACGCGGTTAAAGGTATTTTCGCATTTTGTATCTTTTACATAGTATCCATCACGAACAAACTGGAATTTTTCACCTGATAAAACGTCTGCTAGTGACTTTTCAACCAAAGCACCTTCAACAATCTGTAATGAGTCAGGATTGATGAAATCAGTATATGTCATACCATCAGGAAGCTCTGACGGATTTTCCAGAGTTGTGAGCTGAGAGTAAAGGCGAAGGGTAGCAGGAACAGCATTTTTAGCTGACAACCAATGAATTGTACCCTTGATTTTTCTGCCGTCTACGGGGTTGCCGTTACCTGTTTCTAAGTCTGCGGTGCAGTGGATTTCCAAAATATTACCATTATCATCCTTTACGATTTCTTCGCACTTGATGATGTATGCACCCATTAAGCGAACCTCACCATCGGGCTTTAAGCGGAAAAACTTCGGAGGGGGGACCTCTTCAAAGTCTGATGAGTCAATGTATAACTCACGTGAGAAAATCATATCTCGTGTGCCCATTTCCGGTTTCTGAGGATGGTTAGGGAGACTGAATACTTCCTCTTTATCTTCAGGATAGTTTGTGATAACAATTTTAATGGGTTTTTGTATTGCAACACGACGAAGAGCAGTTTCGTTAAGCTCGTCACGGATGCAAGCTTCAAGCTGACGGATGTCAACTAAGTTTTCAGATTTTGCTACACCCGCTTCTTCAACAAAACGAAGAATTGATGAGCCTGTGTATCCACGGCGACGAAGACCGCACAAAGTGGGCATTCTGGGGTCGTCCCAACCATCAACAACACCGTCTTCTACAAGACTTCTTAAAAATCTCTTAGAAAGAACAGTATAGGTGAGATTGAGTCTTGCAAACTCTATCTGTCTGGGAAAGCCCGGATAGGGTTTGGGAACACTTACATTTTCAATAACCCAATTGTACAGGGGTCTGTGGATTTCATAGTTTATATCGCAAAGTGAATGTGTAACACCCTCTAGTGCATCCTGAATGGGATGAGCAAAGTCATATAAAGGATAGATACACCATTTGTTTCCCTGTCTGTGGTGTTCAACGTGACGAATTCTGTAAATAGCAGGGTCACGGAGCCAGAAATTGCCAGATGCTAAATCAATCTTTGCACGAAGAGTGTAGGCGCCTTCAGGGAATTCGCCATTCTTCATTCTTTCGAATAAGTCAAGGCTTTCCTCAATTGGTCTGTCACGATAAGGTGATACTGCAGGATTTTTAAGGTCGCCGCAGTATTTGGGGTCACGCATTTCCTCAGGGGATAATGCACAAACGTAAGCAAGACCTTTTTTGATAAGCTCAACAGCAAATTCATAGTCCTGCTCAAAATAGTCCGAACCATAGAAAAATCTGTCCTCCCAGTCAAAGCCTAACCAATGGATGTCCTCTTTGATTGCATCTACATACTCTGTGTCTTCTTTTGCGGGGTTAGTGTCATCCATACGAAGATTACATATGCCGCCAAAACGTTTTGCCATGCCAAAGTCAATTGCCATTGCTTTGCAGTGACCAATATGGAGGTATCCATTAGGCTCAGGCGGAAAACGCGTATGCACCTGCATTCCGGGATTGTTTGCAATGTCTTCAGTAATAAAATTTGATATAAAATTATTATTCTCTACTTTGTTTTCCATAAAAGAACTCCTCTTATAATTCTTCTATTGCAAGTTTAATGCGTGCAATGGATTCTGTTTTGCCAAACACTTCCATAAGTTCTGTTGCACCGCCGGGTGTTACACCCTGACGTGCTACTGCTACACGAATTGCCCACATAACAGCACCTGCTTTTCTTTCGGTAGCTTCAGCAAAAGCCTTTAATCTTTCGAACAATACATCATTGCGCCAGTCGTCAATTTCTTCTAAAACAGGAAGTGCCTCTTCTAAAATGACTTTACAGATTTCGGGTGTTGTCTTGTTCTTCTTATTGGTGTATAAATCATCTTCCATAGGAAGTCTTTCAATTACAAAACCTATCTGGTCAGCAATATCTGAAAATGCGGCAATTCTCGTGTGGAGAAGTGAACCTAATTTCTTTATGTTAATGAAGTCCGGACAAAGCTCTGACAAAATAGGCATTGCTTTTTCTTCATATGCTTCCTCATTCATATTTTTAATATACTCGGAGTTAAACCAACGGAGCTTTTCGTAGTCAAATACCGCAGGAGATTTGCTTAAGCCTTCCATTGAAAAAACTTTCTTTAAATCGTCAAGTGAGAAGAACTCTTCATTCGTTTCTTTGGGACTCCAGCCGAGAAGTGCAATGTAGTTTATAATTGCCTCGGGAAGATAGCCCTTGTCAACTAAATCCTGGAAGCTTACTGCACCATGACGCTTTGAAAGCTTTGAAACATTTCCTTCTGCGTCTTTTCCCATCAGCAGAGGAAGGTGTACATACTCAGGTCTTTCCCAACCGAAAGCATCGTACAAAAGGCAATACTTGGGTGTTGATGTGAGATATTCATTACCACGAACTACGTGTGTTACACCCATTAAATAGTCATCCACAACGTGACAAAAATTGTAGGTGGGGTAGCCGTCAGCTTTAATCATAATCTGGTCACGAAGCTCTGCGTTGTCAATAGAAACCTCGCCGTAAACATGGTCAACATAAGATGTTGCACCTGATAGGGGCATCTTTTGTCTTATAACATAGGGGATGCCTGCTGCCAAGTTTTTTTCTACCTCTTCTTTTGACAGGTTACGACAATGGTTATCATAACCGCCGATACCGTTTTCATCCTTTAAGGATTCTAAGCGTTCTGCTGTACAAAAACAGTAGTAAGCATGTCCGCTTTCTACAAGCTTTTTTGCATATTTTTTATATATAGGCAATCTTTCGCTCTGAATGTAGGGACCGTGGTCACCGCCCACGATAGGACCTTCATCATAGTCCATGCCTGTCATTTCCAAAGTTTTGATAATGACATCAGTTGCACCTTCGACCAATCTTACCTGGTCTGTGTCTTCGATACGGAGCAAAAATTTTCCGCCCTTTGATTTTGAAAGTAAATAAGCATAGAGTGCTGTTCTCAAATTACCGATATGCATAAACCCTGTGGGAGAGGGTGCAAATCTTGTTACAATAGTTTTATCTGCCATAATAGAGCCTCTTTTCTTGTATACATAGATAAACAAATTATACCATAAAAAATATTTCAAGTCAATAAAAGTATTGATTCTACAGCAACAATTCTGTAAAGTGAAAAAGAATGAGATGTAACAACTTGACAAAATAAAAAAATAGTGGTAAAATATTTAGTGTTATGCGGATGTGGCGGAATTGGGAGCTTAGAGCACGAGCGCTGCCTGTGGCAGAGAAAGCGAGTGAGAGAAGGTGCAGCGGTCGGAATCTATGATTTCGGGCACCGCAAACCGTTTCGCGGGGCGCGTATGACAATGTAGCAAAGAACAAAAGAATAA
>JAZNWB010000034.1:0-7492 GCA_045593125.1 Congzhengia sp.
CGAATTTCTGCGTTAAAAACCCCACATATCCGTCAGGATTATGTGGGGTTTTCGCCTTGAACTTCATTCAAAAATTCTGATTTTAGGATGCAAAGCAGTTTTGAATTTCATATTTTTAGAATTAGACAAGGAACAAAAATGCCGTAATGCTGACGCATTTTGGCATTTTTTGACACAGTATAAACTAAAAATGTGACTTCAAAACCAACATTTCCTTATCTGGTGATGGCCTTACTACAGCCTATTTTTTTATAACAATTCATTATAGTCAGTGATATATCTGTCTGCTAAGCACTTGACTTTTTCATGGTCTTCCACAGTTTGTTCGTAGATTGCAGTAACGATAAAGCCCGCTGATTTTGCCGTTTCCACAGCGTGGAGAGCATCCTCAAATACTGCAACCTCACGCTGTTCTACGCCTAAAAGGTTCATTGCTGCGAAATAAATATCAGGCTTGTTTTTTTCTATTCCTAAGTCTTTACAGGACAAAACATCCTCAAAATAATCTAAAAGCCCTGTATGACGAAGGGCGTTTTTGGCATGTCCTGATTCTGTCGCGGTGGCAACACACATTTTTATTCCACGATTATAAAGTGATTTTATGAACTTATCTACATTCGGTCGCAATGTGACTTTGTTTTCATAATAATCTGCAACGTGCGAATAGAGTTTCTTTTCGATTTCTTGTGCCGTACCCAGATTGAACTCACACGCAAACCTCTTTGCAGCCATTGGAATTGACGCATGTCTCAAAAAATCCAGAAACTCCTGTGAAGGCTCAATACGCGCATCAATAATGTAATTTCCGTAAAGGGAATACCACATGGGCATAGAATCTATAATTGTACCGTCAAGGTCAAATATCGCACCTTTGATTTCATTCATAACATCACCACCGATAAATTAAGGGTTGCGGTTCGTACCGCAACCCTTAGTTTTTTTGAGAATAGATTATTCTTCTGTTGCTTCTTCTGTAACTTCCTCTGCGGGAGCTTCTTCAACTTCTGCAACCTCTTCTGCAGGAGCCTCCTCAACAGGTAAAAGTGCACGGATTGAAAGTGCAATCTTTTTGTTATCCCAGTCG
The DNA here is from genome assembly GCA_045593125.1 of Congzhengia sp. GTDB lineage: Bacteria > Bacillota > Clostridia > UBA1381 > UBA9506 > Congzhengia. The sequence goes on from JAZNWB010000034.1 coordinate 1,085, forward strand.
ATTTCTGTAACCTTAGCTTCAACACTTTCGCCGATTTTGAGTTCAGCGGCAGGGTTGTCAATTCTGCGGTTAGCAATCTGAGAAATATGGATTAAGCCGTCAACGCCAGGGATAATTTCTGCAAAAGCACCGTAAGGCATAATTCTTACGATTTTAACTGTTGCAGGCTCGCCTAATGTAATCTTGGACTTTACGACTTCCCAGGGGTTGTCCTCAGCCTTTTTGAAGCCTAAAGAAATTTTCTTTGTGTCTTCTTTGATATCTTTGATATAAACTTCGATAGAATCGCCAACAGAAACAACTTCTGAAGGGTGCTTGATGTGCTTCCAGCTAAGTTCTGAAACATGAACCAAACCGTCAACACCGCCGATGTCAACAAAAGCACCGAAGTTTGTAATTGATTTTACAACACCTGTGTACACCTTGCCTACAGCAGCTGATTCCCAGAATTTTTCCTGGAGCTCTTTTTTCTGAGCGTCAAGAATAACTCTTACTGAACCAACTAAACGTTTCCTCCTGTCATTTATATCAATGATTTTGAAAGCAACTACCTTTCCTACGAACTCAGAAAGGTCAGCATCTCTCTTCTGTGATGCCTGTGACGCAGGAACGAATACTTTGTAACCCTTGTAATTAACAATCATACCCTTGTTAACAACTTCTGTTACTTTACCTTCTAAAACTTCACCTTCGTCTGCTGCTTTCTTCACATTTTCCCAAGTTTTAACTGTGTCAAGCTTTCTCTTTGACAACATGATATTGCCGTCAGCGTCATTTACGCGAACAACAAATACTTCGATTTCATCGCCAACCTTACAAACAGAATCTGTTGTAGCATTAGGGTCGTCTGAAATCTCGCCAGCCGGAATAAATCCATCCTGCTTTGCACCTAAATCTACGATAACCTCGTTGGGTCTTACCTCGATTACCGTGCCTTTTACGATGTCGCCTGTGTTAAGAGTTTTTAAAGACTCTTCCATCAAGGCTTCAAAGCTTTCAAAATTTTCCATCTTACCAATAGCCTCCTTTATTATGACCGCAGGAGTAGAGGCACCTGCAGTAATTCCAACTCTTTTTGAGTCAAAATCGCAACCTTGCGGCAAATCGCCTATACGCTCCAGACAGTATGCGGTAGGACATACACCTTTGCATATAGAATAGAGCTTTTGAGTGTTGGAGCTGTTTGCTCCCCCAAGCACAATCATAACATCAGATTTGCTGGCAAGCTCATAAGCCTCAGTCTGCCTCTCTTCAGTTGCATTACATATTGTACCAAATATCACTATGTCATTGCAAGTCTTTTTTAAAAAAGTTACAATTTTTTTAAAAACTTCCTGCACAAACGTAGTCTGAGCTACAACGCAAACCTTCTGATTTTCAAAGTTTGCATTTTCCGCCTCCTCTAGCGTAGCAAAAATTGCAGCACTTCCTTCACACCATCCGTTAATCCCCATAACCTCAGGGTGATTTTTGTCACCTACAATAACTATTTTGTATCCCTCTTTGTAATGACGCTCCACAATGTTATGGATTTTTTTCACAAAGGGACAGGTTACATCTATGATTTCTACATTCTTTTCTTTTAATCTGTCGTAAATATCTTTGCCTACTCCGTGAGTACGAATAATAAGCTTTTCTCCGCCTGACAATTTTTCAATATCCTCAATCGGAGAAATTCCCTTGTTCGCAAAATCATCTACAACATGCTTGTTGTGAATTATAGGTCCTAAGGTGTAATATTTATTGTCTTTATCCTCGCAACATTTTTCCACTATATCCACCGCACGGGCAACACCAAAGCAGAACCCCGCGGTTTTTGCTACTGTTACGCTCATAGTTACACTCCTAAAGTGTTTATTTTATTCAAAATCGCATCTGCATATATTTTAAGCTCTTCAGATGAAGGCTTTATGCCGTTTTCATTCTTTATGTTTATGGGTTTACCTATATGAATAGTAACTCTTTTAAATATTCTGTATCCGCCACGGATTGCAACAGGAATTACAGGTGCACCTGATTTTGACGCAATCATCGCAACTCCCGCCTTTGCCTCCCCTTCGCCGTCCTTTATACGGGTGCCTGTGGGGAAAATGGCAAAAATCTGTCCGTCTTTTAATGTTTTTAATGCAGTTTTTATCGCTGTGATATCCGCAGTTCCACGGTGTACAGGAAATGCTCCTGCCATACGAAGAAAGGGTGCTAAGAGCTTGTTTTCAAAAAGCTCCGCCTTTCCCATTGTACGCATAGGCCGGCGTGTGGCGGTGAGTATGATAGGTGCATCCCACAGACTTGTGTGGTTTGCAGCCAGTATTGCTGCACCCTCTGTCGGGATATTTTCTTCTCCCTCAACACGTACAAAAAACACTATTTTACAAAAAAGCTTTACTATAAATTTTATTATCGGATACATATTACACATCTCTTTTTTCATTTATTAAATCAAGGACAAGCTTTACACTCTCATCAAACGTCAGCTCTGATGTATCGGCAAGGACTGCATCCTCTGCCCGCCTCAGTGGTGAAACCTCTCTTGTTTCGTCCTGTTTGTCACGCTTTATGATATCTGCTAATACATCCTCGTATAAAACCTGTGCTCCCTTTTCAATCAGTTCTTTAAATCTGCGTTCTGCACGAACTTCACTACTTGCAGTCAAAAAAATCTTTACATCGGCATCTGGAAGTACATGAGTACCTATATCCCTGCCGTCCATGATAACATTTTTCGTGCCCGCCAACTCTCGTTGCAGGCTCACAAGCTTTTCGCGTACTGCACCTATTGCAGACACATCTGATGCTCCCATGGAAACTTCGGGAGTTCGGATTTTGTCGGACACATCCTCACCATTTAAAAATATCCTCTGCTCTCCGTTTATATAATCAATATCTATTGATATGTTGTTTACAACTTCAATGGCTTTTTCGGGGGTCTCCTTTATGTTTATATTCTCTTTAAGACAAGCCAGTGCTGCAGCTCTGTACATTGCACCTGTGTCAATATACACAAATCCTAAAATCTGGGCGGACCTTTTTGCAATTGTACTTTTTCCCGCACCTGATGGTCCGTCGATTGCTACTTTGAACATAAAGCTCACTCCTCAATAAAATAAGCGAAAGCTCACGCCTTCGCTTAACATAACCTGTTTTGTTTTTTTGTTCCGCTAAATGCGTTATCTTTTCTTTTTGTTGTTTGATTTTAAGTTTACGCCTAAAATACCGCCTATGGCACCCATAATTATGGAAATTGCCACCATAATAAAAATATGCGGTGCGAAAAACAATCCGTCTGATGTGACAGAGGCACAAATCCAGATAATCAGTATGTATAAAATTCCGCACAATACTCCTGTTACAACACCATTTCTGCCCGTTTTCTTTGCAGGAACAAAGCCTGAAATGGCAGCACCTATACCTTCGGTGATAAAAGCAATATAAGGGATACTTTCCTCAGCCAACGGTGTATAGGACAAAAGCAATGCCGCAACTAAAAACACTATCAGTGTAAATACAACAGAAATACCTGCTCCTTTTAAAAACCCCGTTGCAACGCTCATCATCCCACCGGAGTCTACTGATTTTACATTTTCGTACATACAAACAAACCTCCTACCGAATACTTAGTCATCGGAGAGTCGAACTACTTATGTATTATGCAAAATTTCCATTTTTAAACCACAAGAAGTTTGAATCTCCGATGACTATATTTTAAAATATTCGGCAGGGGGATTATTTATGAATTATTCTGCTTTTTCTTCTGTTGCAGTTTCTTCTGCAACTTCTGTTGTTTCCTCAATAAGCTCTATATCTTTTTCCTTCTTTGCTTTTTTACAGGGAACAACTGATGCCACTGCTTCACGTTTGATGGTCATGGGGAATTTCTGTGTTCTGTCACCAATTTCGATGCAAACCTTGTCTTCCTTAACCTTCAATACTTTACCAACGATACCGCCGATTGTTGTAACTGAATCGCCAACCTTTAAAGCGTCTAACATCGCCTTTACCTGCTTTTTTCTTTTGTTTTCGGGTCTGATAAGCATAAAGTAAAAAATGGCAATCATAACTACGAGCCATACAACTGTACCGCCTAAGCCTTCCATACCTTGCATTTTTGCAGTCTCCTTCCAAATTTTTAATATACTTAATTTATTATACCGCCAATCCCATAAATTAGCAAGATATTTTTCAAAATTTTTCACAATTTGTTCAAATAAATATTGACACAAGACACAATTAGTGATACTATTTATATGTTGATAGAGGTGCGTCTTTAATCAGTAACCCAAAGGAGAAATCGGTATTCTGCGATTTTGGGCAAAAGGGAAAGTCGCCGAAAGGATAAAATTGCCGAGAGTTTTTCCTTGGGTGTACGGAGAATATCCGTACAACTGTCGCTTTGGCGGAGTGCTATTGCGGAGTGCTATTAACGTTAAAAAATATATTTTTTAATGTTAATTTTGCCAAACTCTATCAATGAGTTTGGTTTTTTTTATGATTTGTAAATTTTACTCACAGGAGGTTCATATAATTATGAAGAAGTACAATATTGCCGTTGTAGGTGCAACAGGCATGGTAGGAAGAACATTCTTAAAAGTTTTAGAGGAAGTTAACCTTCCCGCAGAAAGCTATACACTTTATGCTTCAAGTAGAAGTGCAGGTACAAAGCTTCCCTTTATGGGCACAGAATACGAAGTTAAAGAATTAAACGAAAATTCATTTGACGGTATAGACATTGCTCTTTTCTCAGCAGGTGGTTCCACCAGTGAGAAGTTTGCTCCCATTGCAGCAGCAAAAGGATGTTTGGTAATTGATAACTCAAGCGCATGGAGAATGGACCCTGAAGTTCCGTTGGTTGTTCCTGAGGTTAACCCTGAGGACATCAAAAAGACAAAGGGTATCATCGCTAACCCCAACTGCTCAACAATTCAGGCTATGGTAGCACTCCGTCCCTTACAGTTAAAGTATGGTATTGAAAGAATTGTATACTCAACATATCAGGCAGTGTCCGGTGCAGGCGTTGGCGGTTACAACGACTTGAAAAACGGAATTAACGGTGAAGCTCCCAAGAAGTTTAACCACCCCATCTTCTCAAACTGCTTACCTCAGATTGATGTATTCTTACCTAATGGCTACACCAAGGAAGAAATGAAGATGGTTAACGAAACAAGAAAAATCTTAGGCGAAGACGATATGAGAATCACAGCTACAACAGTTCGTGTTCCCGTGTTTGATTGCCACAGTGAATCTATAAATGTAGAGTTAAAGACACCCTTTGAAATGGCAGACTTGCGTGCTTGCTTAGAAGCTGCTCCCGGTTTAGTTGTTGAAGACGATATCGAAAACTGCGTATACCCCATGGCTTGCAACATTGTTGGCAAGAATGAAACATACGTTGGTCGTATTCGTCGTGACGAGTCGGTTGATAACGGCGTAAACCTCTGGGTTGTTGCTGACAACATCAGAAAGGGTGCTGCTACAAATGCAGTGCAGATTGCCGAGAAATATATCGAAATGGTAGAATCTGGCGAAATGGAAGCATATCACGCATAAGCACAATGCTTAGCACTTTGCTTATCGAAAGGAAAGATTTTTATGAGAAAGACACTTTTTACAGGTGCAGCCACAGCGTTAATCACACCTTTTAACGAGAGTGGTGTTAACTTTGAGGCTCTTGGAAATATAATTGACTACCAGATTGACAACGGTATAGATGCCCTCGTTATCTGCGGTACAACAGGCGAAGCTGCAACAATGCCCGACCGTGAGCATTTAAGCGTTATTGATTACTCAATCAAGCGGGCAGCGGGCAGAGTTCCAATTATTGCAGGAACAGGCTCAAACGATACAGCACACTGTGTTGAATTAAGTAAAGAGGCACAGGATTTGGGTGCTGATGGTTTACTCATCACTACACCTTACTACAACAAAGCTACACAAAAAGGCTTACTTATGCATTATGATAAGGTGCTGGAAAAAACCAATCTTCCCATTATTCTTTATAACGTTCCCGGAAGAACAGGTATGAGCTATGCCATTCCCACATTAAAGGAATTGGCTCGTGACGAAAGAATTGTTGGTATCAAGGAAGCCAGCGGCAACATCGAATATGCAACAGAAGTTGCGAAAGAGTGCCCCGAGCTTACAATGTACTCAGGAAACGATGACATGATTGTACCCATTATGTCCTTGGGTGGCAAGGGTGTAATTTCAGTACTTTCAAACGTTGCCCCCAAAGAAACCCATGACTTATGTCAAAAATGGCTCGATGGCGACATTGCAGGCAGCCGTGCATTACAGTTTGAGTATCTCGAACTCATTAAAGCACTCTTCTGCGAAGTTAACCCCATCCCCGTAAAGACAGCTATGAACATGATGGGCTTTAACGCAGGCAATCTTCGTCTTCCCTTGTGTGAG